>QZKZ01000186.1 GCA_004796465.1 Desulfovibrio sp. | reverse complement strand
TAGCGCATAAGTATTCCCCCTCCTGTGCAGAGGGAGGCCTTATTGGAAGGGAGCGCTAGCGCATAAGTATTCCCCCTCCTGTGCAGAGGGAGGCCTTATTGGAAGGGAGCGCTAGCGCAAAAGTTTTCTCCCCCGTATGCAGAGGGAGGCCGTCTTGGAAGGGAGCGGTGACGCACAAGAAATCTCCCCGCATGCAGAGGGAGGCCGTCTTGGAAGGGAGCGGTGACGCAAAAGTTTTCCCCCCCGTATGCAAGGGGCGGGCGGAGAACCCGCCCCTGCACACTGGGAGGAGAGGAGGCGGCCGGGCAGGGGGCGTCGCCGTAGAGGGAGTCCCCGCCCTCCTGGCGCACACGGCGACGAGCCCGGCCAACCGGAGGAAGTTTTTTGCCTGGGTCTTGTTCGCTTGAGGCTGGCCCTCAAGACGTTCAGCGCTCGAACAGGACTATGGGAGTCTCAATCGTCGAAACCGCCCCCAGGCATCTGTTCCGGCCTAATCCGCGTGCCTGCGGATAAAGGACGGAATCTCGAATTCCTCTTCGTCGAATATGAACTCTTCCTCGCCGGGTCCGGGCTCTGCAGCCGGACCCAGGTCGGAGACCGTGCCCGCCACCGCGGCCTCTTGGCCTTGCTGTTTGCGGTCACGAAGGTACGTTGGAATTTGCAGCTCTTCCTCGCTTACGGCCTTGACCGGCTGGCGCGTGCGCTTGGCCAAGCCTTGGTCCGAGGAACGCTGGGACGGCGACGCATTGGAGCGCCTGAGCTGGGTGACCTTTGACGAGGTCCGCTGGTCCTTGCTGGGCACCTCGTCCTTGCCATTGTCGATTCCCGTGGCAATGACCGTGATGCGCAGCTCGTCGCCCACCTCGGGGTCGAACACCATGCCGTAGAAGATGTCCGCGTTCTCGTCCGCAGCCTCTTGGATGGTGGACGCAGCCTCGTGCACCTCGTCGATGGTCAGGTCCGGGCCGGAGGTCACGTTGAGCAGCACGCCCTTGGCTCCGTCAATGGACACGTCTTCGAGCAGCGGACTGGTGATGGCCATCATGGCGGCCTCGCGGGCGCGGCTCTCGCCCTTGGCCGAACCCGTGCCCATCATGGCCATGCCCATCTCGCTCATGACCGCGCGCAGATCCGCGAAGTCGAGGTTGATCAGGCCCGGCACCATGATCAGGTCGGAAATGCCCTTGACCGCGTAGTACAGGACCTCGTCGGCCTTTTTCAGCATCTCCATGAAGGTGGCCTTTTTGGAGGCCACGGCCAGCAGGCGGTCATTGGGGATGATGATCAGGGAGTCCACATGCTCCTTGAACTCCATGATCCCGCGCATGGCCTGTTCCTGGCGTTTCTTGCCCTCGAAGTAAAAGGGCTTGGTGACCACGCCCACGGTGAGCGCGCCGCTTTCCTTGGCCATCTCCGCGATGACCGGGGCCGCGCCCGTGCCCGTGCCGCCGCCCATGCCCGCGGTCACGAACACCATGTCGCAGTCGCCCACCACGTCCTTGACCTGATCCGAGCTTTCGTAGGCTGCCTCGCGGCCCACGTCCGGGTTCGCGCCCGCGCCAAGGCCCTTGGTCAGCTTTTCGCCGAGCTGGATCTTGAATTCGGCTTGGGAGCGGTTGAGCGCCTGCACGTCCGTGTTGGCGACCACAAAGGTCACGCCGCGCAGGGCCGAAGTGATCATGTTGTTCACGGCGTTGCCGCCGCCGCCACCCACACCGACAACCTTAATGGTCGCCGCGCTGTTGTGTTCCAGTTCCAGAAATTCCATGGTCATTCCTCCTTTCCTCCTTGCCCGGTCCGCGCCCGAACCGGGTTACTCGTCACTGCATGTTCCGCTACGCGATGTCCGACACCCATTTGCGCATGCTGGACAGGATACGGTTGAACACGTTCTCGTCGCGAATGCGGAAGCGGTCTTCCATATGTTCCTTTTCCGCGCCGTACATGAGCAGGCCCACGGCCGTGGCGTAAATGGGACTGTTGACCACGTCCTTGAGGCCGCCCATGCCCCGGGGGTACGCCACCCGGGTCGGCAGGTTGAAAATCTGTTCGCCCAGCTCTTGCAAGCCTTGAATAAGTGATGTCCCGCCCGTGAGCACCACACCCGCGGCGATCATGTTTTTGAAGCCCGAGCGGGTCAGTTCCTGGTCCACCAGGGCCAGGATCTCTTCCATGCGCGGCTCGCAGATCTCGGCCAGGACCTGGCGCGAGAGCTTGCGGGGCTCGCGGCCGCCCACGCTGGGCACCTCGATGATCTCGTCGCTCTGCACCATTTCGGACAGGGCGCAGCCGTAACGAATCTTGATCATCTCGGCAGCGGCCATTTGGGTGCGCAGACCGAATGCGATGTCATTGGTCATGTTCGCGCCGCCCAGGGCCAAGACGCCCGTGTGCTTGATGGAGTCGTTGGAAAAGATCGCCACATCCGTGGTGCCGCCGCCGATGTCCACCAGGGCCACGCCGATCTCGCGCTCTTCGTCGGTGAGCACGGCCTTGGCCGAGGCCAGGGACTCCAGCACGATGTCGGCCACGTCCAGACCCGACCTGTGGCAGGAGCGCACGATGTTCTGGGCCGAGGTGACCGCGCCGGTCACGATGTGCACCTTCACTTCCAAACGCACGCCGGCCATGCCCAGGGGATCGGCAATGCCGCGCTGGTCGTCCACGATGTACTCCTGGGGCAGGATGTGGATGACTTCGCGGTCCAGGGGGATGGCCACGGCCTTGGCCGCGTCGATTACCCGCTCGATGTCCTTGGGCCCCACTTCGCCGCCCTTGACCGCGATCACGCCGTGGCTGTTGAAGCCCTTGATGTGCGCGCCCGCGATGCCCGCGTACACCGAGCGGATTTCACAGCCCGCCATGAGCTCGGCCTCTTCCAGGGCCCGCTTGATGGACTGCACGGTCTGTTCGATGTTCACCACCACGCCCTTGCGCAAGCCCGTGGACGGGCTCGTGCCGATACCCACGATATCCACGCCTTCTTCCGTGGCTTCGCCCACAACAGCGCAGATTTTGGTGGTCCCGATGTCCAGGCCCACGATGAGATCAGATTTGGCCATGATTTCCTCCTTGCCTCGCAATCCTCATTGCGGCTATTCCTCTTCTCCAGAAATTCCTCTATCTTACAGGTCCACGTATCCCTTATCCGTCCATCTCTTGGTCCAGGGACACATAGACCCGGTCGCGCACCACGTGTACGGCCCGGACCCGACCGCCTTCCCCGCGATCTTCCAGGTCGCCGAGCACGGCCTCCACCCCAGCGGCTGAGCCCGCCAAGTCAGCCGGGTCCAGGGACAGGGTCAGGTTCTTGTTTTCAAAATGCACTTCCACGCCGCTGCCTGCGCTGAGCCGTACCCAGGCGGCCTGCTCCAGGTTGAAGGGCAGTTCCCGGTTGCGGGCCATGTTCTGCAAGTCGGCAAGCACTGATTTGAGCGCTTCCCCGCCCTCCTCGACCATGAGCACGGGGTACGGCGTGAAGTTTTCGCTGTTCACCGGCCCGATGCGCGAGCCGAAACGGTCCGCGTACCAGAGCTGGTCGTCGTGGCTGACCCAGTAGCTGGGCATGCGTTCCACAATGTTGATGTGGAAGCGGTCCGGCAGTTCGCGGGTCACCGTGACCTTTTCGATCCAGGGATCAGCCGCGAGCCGGGCTTCCACGGCCTGCATGTTCACGGCCAAGCTGTTGCCGCCCTCTTGGATGCCCGCCAATTCAGCCACATAGGCCGCGTCCAGCCGCATCTCGCCTTGGACCACCACTTCCTTGACCGCGAAATACTGGCTGTTGGTGGTCCAGGAATAGAGCTGCCACAGGCCCACGCTGACCAGGGCCAGCCCGGCCAGGGTCAGCAGGGTCCAGCGCCGGAGCAGCCTGCCGCCCACGCTGACGCATTCCTCGTCTCCGGCATTGGTACGCGCGGTCCTGGGCTCGGCCTGCTTGACCTTGGGCGCGGCCTCGCGTGCGGCCTTCTTGCTCGTCTTGCCCTTGCCCGTCTTTTCCTTGGCCTTCACGCGCGTGTTGCCGCGTCCCTTGGCGGACGAACGGGTGTCGTTGACGTAGCGGTTGGACCCGCCGGAGCGGCCCAGGTTGATGGACAGCGGCCCTGTCAGTTGCATGGGCAGATCCTCACTTCCAGTTCCAATTCATGGCCGGACATGTCTTTCACTTTGTCCTGGGCCATGGCGATGAGGTTGATGGCCTCGCTCGCCGTGCCCTTGCCAGTGTTCACCAGAAAATTCGCGTGTTTTTCGGAAAAGGCCATGCCACCCAAGGTAAAGCCGCGAAAACCCGCGTCGTCCAGGAGCTTGCCCGCGCTCACGCCCGAGCCCGGACCGCCCGGATTCTTGAACGCGCTGCCCGCGGACCAGGCCTGGATGGGCTGGGTGGCTTTTTTCTTGTCCATGGCCTCAAGCATGGCTGCGGTGATCTCCTCGGGAATGCCTTTGTCCAGCTTGAGTTCCGCCGCCGCGACCACGAAGTACAGCGACTCGTCCCTATGTTTGATCCGGAAATGGCGGTAGCCGGTTTCCCATTGGCCGGGCTCCAGCCACTGCACGCCTTGGCCCGGGCAAAACACCTGGACCCGAAACAAACAACGCCCGGTTTCCGAACCGAACGAGCCCGCGTTCATGGCCACGGCCCCGCCGAACAAGCCGGGTATCCCGGCCATGCCTTGCAGTCCGGCCCAGCCCTTGGCCGCGAACTCGCGCACCAGGCCCGGCAGTTTCGCGCCCGCGCCGACCCGCACCAGCACGTGGTCCGCTTCCTCGCGCAGCAACTGCCAAGGTTTTTCTCCCTCCAGCAGCACCTGGGGCCGGATCAGCACCAGGTCGTGGTCTCCATCCAGGGCCAGGATGTTGCTGCCCTTGCCCAGCACAAAGGGACGACCGCCCAGCTTGGACAGCGCGCTGTCCAGCTCGTGCAGGTCCGCTTCCTCGGCGAGAACAACCTCGGCCAGGGCTTTGCCGCCCAAGCGCAAGGTGGTCCGCTCCGAGAGCAGGGGTCCGGGGAGTATGTCCAGGCTCATGCATGTATCCTTGCGCTGGGTTACGCGCCTTCCACAAAGCGCTGGCCGATTTGCCACACGCTGCCCGCGCCCATGGTCAGGAGCAGGTCACCGGTTTTGACGATCCCGCCCAAGGCGGCTTCCAAGCTCTCGAAATCCTCGAAATAGTCCACATCCACGTCGGAAATTTGCCGGATGCCCTTGGCCAGACTCTGGCCGCTCACACCGGGAATGGGCGCTTCCGAAGCCGGGTAGATCTCGGTGAGCAGCACCTTGTCCGCCTGGGAAAACACCTTGCAGAAATCGCCGAACAAGGCCTTGGTCCGGGTGAAGCGGTGAGGCTGGAATATGACCACGATCCGCCTGTCCGGATGGGTCTGGCGCGCGGTCTCCAGGGTGGCCGCGATTTCCACGGGGTGGTGGCCGTAATCGTCCACCACAAGCACGCCGGAGCGTTCGCCCTTGAACTCAAAGCGGCGGCCCACCCCGCCGAACTTGCGCAGGCCGTCCAGGGCCGCGTTTTTGGGGATGCCCGTTTCCATGGCCACGCCTATGGCCGCGAGCGCGTTGAGCACGTTGTGCTTGCCGGGCTGGCGCAGGCTGGTCTCGCCCAGGAGTTCGCCCTTGTAGAACACGCGGAAACGGCTTTCCGCGCCCAGCTCCAGGATGTCGCCCCGCAGGCTGTTGCCCTCTTCAAGACCATACGTGAGCACGGGCCGCTTGACCCGGGGCAGGAGCTTGATCACCCCGGCGTCGTCCCCGCAGACCACGTTGCGCCCGTAAAAGGGAATGGAGTTCATGAACTGGACAAAGGCCTCCTCGATCTCCTCCAGGCCCGAATAATGGTCGAGGTGGTCCGCATCCACGTTGGTGACCACGGTGATGATCGGCAGCAGGCAGAGGAACGAGCCGTCCGACTCGTCGGCCTCGGCCACCAGGTATTCGCCCTCGCCCAGCCGGGCGTTGGCCCCGTAGGCATTGAGGCGGCCCCCAATGATCACGGTGGGGTCCAGTCCGGCTTCGTCGAATATGGAGGCCAGAAACGAGGTGGTGGTGGTCTTGCCGTGGGTGCCGGCCACGGCGATGCCCGTTCTGAGGCGCATCAGTTCGGCCAGCATCTCGGCGCGGGGAATCACGGGCACGCCTCGCCGGGTCGCGGCCTGGACCTCGGGGTTGTCGCCGGACACGGCTGACGAGATGACCACCACTTCCGCAGGCCCCAAATTCTCGGCCCCGTGGCCTATGGACACTTCCGCGCCCAGGCTGCGCAGCCGCTTGACCGTGGCCGACTGGGCCAGGTCCGAGCCCCTGACCGCATAGCCCAGGTTGAGCAGGACCTCGGCAATGCCGCTCATGCCCGAGCCGCCAATGCCCACCATGTGGATGTTCTTGACCTTGGTCCTCATATCGTGTCCTCCGGGTCCTCCTGGCTCGCCTGATTCTCCTCGCCGTCCTTGTTGGCCGCATCCGGGATGACTCGCTCCATCTCAGCGACCACAGCGGCGGCTGCCTCGGGCCGCCCCATCTGGCGGGCCTTGTGGCTCATGGTCTGGAGCCGTTCCCCGTCGCCCAGGATGTCCAGGACCATACCGCCCAAATCAACCGTAGCGAGGTCCTTTTCCTCGACCATGGCCGCGGCCCCGGCCTCGACCAGGTAGGCCGCGTTGGCCACCTGGTGGTTGTGCGTGGCAAAGGGAAAGGGAATGAACAGGCAGCCCTTGCCCGCCACGGCTGCCTCGGCCACGGTGGCCGCGCCCGCCCGGCACAGGATCAGGTCGGCCCATTGGTAGGCCTGGGCCATGTCCTCGATGAACGGGACCACGGGGTTGGGAACCACGCCACGGGCCTCATAGCCCTGGCGCACCCGTTCCAAATCCATGCGACCGGCCTGGTGCAGGATGTCCACGCCCCGTTCCAGCAGCCGGTCCAACATGTCCAGCACCGCGCTGTTCACGGCTTTTGCGCCCTGGCTTCCACCCAGGACCAACAAGCGGCCGCCCAACCCCGCCACTTGGTCGCAGCGGGTCAACATCGCGGGTTTGGCCTGGGCCCCCTCAGGCCCGGCCGTTTCAAGTTCCCCACCATTGCCTGTCAACATCTTCCGTCCCATGGCGCGGATGTCCGCGCGCACTGGATTGCCCGTGAACACGGCCTTGTGTTCGGGAAAGCTCGTTTTGGCAGCTTCGAACCCGCAGCACACCCGCTTCACGAACTTGGCCAAGAGCTTGTTGCTCACGCCGGGCACGCTGTTCTGCTCCTGGAGCAGGGCGGGCCGCCGCGTGAGCCAAGCCGCGAGCACACCTGGAAACGACGCATACCCGCCAAAGCCGACCACCACCTGGGGCCGGAAGCGTCCCATCACGCCCACGGCCCGGATCACGGCCACGGCCAGCTTGAACATGGCGCGGATGCCCTTGAGCCCCCGGCCGATCACGCCCTCCACGGGCAGGCCGATGAACTCCAGGCCCGCGTTTTGGGCCAAGTCGCCCTCTGGGCCGCGCTTGGAGCCGAGGAACAGGATGCGCAGGGACGGATAGCGCTCCTTGAGCTCCTCGGCCACGGCCAGGGCCGGAAAAATATGGCCGCCCGTGCCGCCCGTGGTCAGGAGAACCCGCTTCATGCGTCCTCTCCTTGGGATGCTGGTTCAGTGCGGCGGCGGGAAAGATTGAGCAGCAAGCCCACGCACACAAAGGACATGAGCAGGCTGGAGCCGCCGTAGCTCAGGAAAGGCATGGGCACGCCCTTGGGCGGCGCGGTGCCCAGGACCACGGCCATGTTCAGGACCGCGCCCAGGGCCAGGATCAGGGTCGCGCCGTAGGCCGTGAGCCGGTCCGTGAGGTCTTCCAAGCGAATGGCCACGGTGAACGCGCGCCAGATGAGCAGGCCCATGAGCAGGAACACCAGGGACACGCCCACGAAGCCCAGTTCCTCGCCCACCACGGCCATGATGAAATCGTTGTGCGCCTCTGGCAGGAAAAACAGTTTCTGTTTCCCGGCGCCAAGCCCCTGGCCCAAAGCGCCGCCTTTTCCAAAGGCGTAAAAGGACTGGACGAGCTGATACCCCGAATCCAGGGCGTCCTTGAAC
>QZKZ01000353.1 GCA_004796465.1 Desulfovibrio sp. | reverse complement strand
GTATTAAGATATATCTCTGTTCCTTGCGTAACTGCCTTTTTCATGAATGATATTCTGTAATAGAGATGCTTGTCATTTTGCCCCATGACGACTTCGTTCTCATTTTCTTCTATGATAGGGACGATTTCTGACTTTCCCGTTATATCGTCGCGTGTGCCTGACGATAAGCCAAATGGCTTGACGAGCAGGTAGTACCTCACCTTCAACGCAAAAGTAATCCAACCTGGAAACGTGAGTGCTTTTTTAACTATCTCTTGGATAGAGTCATTCGTGTTTGTTATTACTTTGTAGGAATCGAAATAATCAATCTTTGACATATTATTAGCAATCAACGTCTCTTCAGGCAGCTCTTGTACTTTGTGTATCTTTGGCATGTGGAGGTCTCTTGTGGGGTGTCGTGGAGAATCGGGATTGGGCTGGGTCCTGTCTTGTACTGCTTGTGGAATCTAAGGCAGGGGCCTCGAATGACAAGGCCTGGTTCTTGGGTATCTGACGGGCTGGGGGAAAAACCCGCTGCCTCTCGAATGATATGTCTGAAGAGCTAGCAATACCAATCGACTATCTTATTTTCCGGAAGACATGAACACTCTTGTCAAACTTCTCTAGGCGTCTTACAGAATCCAGGGTACCGGAAAATGGTACTCGTAAAGGTGGAGTATTCAACTATAAATTATGGGGAGAATGAAATGGCCAACTGTCACGAAATGCAACCTGGCGACGTGCTCTATTGCAACAGCTGCGGCTTGACCCTCAAGGTCGAAAAGTCTTGCACGTGTGCCCCTGGAAAGGAGGGTAGCTGCACCGTCCCCCTGAGCTGCTGCGGGAAGGAAATGGTTAAGCAGTCCTAAGTTTCGCCGAGGTCTTGTCCAGGGAGTTCCCGCCTGGCAACTACAGCTACTCGGATTCCATGGTCATTACAAGGGATGCAAGTACAGGGGGTGATGGCGTCGAACCCCTAAACTGGACAGCCATACTCGCTATTTGTTCACGCTCAGCTCACAGGCAGTAAACAAGGCCTGGTCAGCGTTTTCGCTAACCAGGCCTTTTCATTTTTGGTGGAGCTGGTGAGAATCAGCCGCTGCCTCTTGAACGTTGTGCCCGGACAATGGCGAAACGCGCTGAGAATATTTGGCTTTACTCGAAGACAGTGAGCACTCTTGTGGGAACCTCAAGGAATCCTGCGCTATCCAGGGGCACAAAAAAGACGATCTCAGAGTATAGTACTTCCCCCCCATTGAGTCATTGGGAAAAGTGAGACATCACATGATCAACGAACAGCCGAACCCTCAGGGGAAGCTGGCTGGAACCCATGACCAGATTGACGTCATGGACAAACCCGCCACTCCATTCAGGAAGTATGCGCACCAAACGCCCCGCCTTTTCCTCGGGTTCGGCCAGTTCCTTGCGGAGCAAGGCGACACCGTGTCCAGCCAGAAGAAAATCGCGGCACATCTTCACTGTGCTGAAACTGTAATGGGGCTCCACCTCAACGGTCACTTGCCGTTGGCCATTATGCATGGGCCACAGTGGCCCGAAGCGTTGGAGCACGATGCATGGCAGCCTGTGAAGATCAGAAGGCTCCTCAGGCACGGGATAGCGCTCAAGCAGTTTGGGTGATGCATAAAGAAAAGGTTCGATCGTCACCAATCTCCTGGCGACCAATGCCGGTGCAATGGATGCCCCGGTGATAAACGCCACGTCAAACGGATCTGTGCGCATGTCCACGGGATGTTCCAAAAAGGTCAGCTTCATCTGTATATCCGGCCACTTGGCGGCAAAATCCAACAGCGCCTTTTGCAGCAGCCCATCGTACATATCCAAGAACATGCAGATGCGAATAAGGCCTGACGGCTTTTGCATGTTCATGACCACGGAGTCATACGCCTTCTGCACCTCCTCAAAAGCAACACCACACCGATCCGACAGATACCCACCATTGTCCGTGAGTTCCACGTTGCGCGTATCCCTGTAGAACAGGAGCACCCCCATCCGTTCCTCCAGCAGCTTGATGCGCCGGGAGAGTGTCGAGGTGCTCATTCCCAGTATTTCCGACGCCTTGGTAAAGCTTTTCTGCCTCGCCACCTCCACCAGAAGCGGAACGTCATGGAAAAAATCTTTCATTACTATGCCCATCCATGGGAAAGAGTTTTCTTTTCTAGGTATTTATTCTCTTATTGGGCATGATATGAAAGGGCATGGCAAAAAGCAACTTTTTCGTCCAGCAGCACTTTTCCAACACCCAACAAAGGGGAAGGACATGACCATGAATCCCATACTCCACGGTACAGCCGCCTTTATGGAACACCTCGGATTGAATGAAGAACCCTTTGGTGTCCACTACTCGGACATCAAGCCGGAAAACGCGTCCGGTCCAAAAGTAGGGCCCCCCATTTCACGCGAATTAGAGGACCGGGGAGAGTTGGACATTCAGGAGGTCTTGAAGGGCTTCACCTGCGTCATGGGCAGTGTCTGGCTGGCGAGGAAAAGACGTGGCGCGGCCTTTATCTCTGCGGAGGAATACGGATGTCCTGGCGGGGTGTATTATTGTTCGCTGATCAAACCGCATCTCAGGTTCCTTGAGTATTACGTCTCCAACGGATTCGAGGGCACGCCCATGCAAGGCGAAAGGTACATGCCCAATCCCGACGCTATGCGCGAGATGCTGCACAAGGTGGACCCCCGCGAGGCGCCGGCCAAGTACTGCGTGTTCAAGCCGCTTTCCCAATTCACCGAAGGAGAAGAACCAGAGTTCATCATCTTTTTTGTCCGCCCCGAGATATTGACCGGCCTTTTCACCCAAGCGGTGTTTACCACCGGAGACGTGGACTGTGTGGTCTCTCCCTTTGGCGCGGGCTGCACCAACATGATCAGTTGGCCTCTCTATTACAAGGAAAAGGGGCTGGAAAAAGCCGTGATCGGCGGTTTCGATCCCTCGGCCAGAAAATTCATGAGGGTCGACGAACTGACCTTCACGGTTCCCTTGAGCCTCTACAAAAAGATGCTGGACGCCCTGCCTGAGTCCATGTTCAACCATGACACCGACTGGAAAAACGTGCGCAAAAAGGTGGCGCGCAGCGCCAGGGCTTGGGGAGAAGAGGAGTAGCGGCGTTAGGGTTGGTCTGCCTTCTTTTACCGCGAAAATCTCACCCGGTTCCCACAAAAAAAAGCCTGGTCAGCGTTATTGCTAACCAGGCCTTTTTATATCTGGTGGAGCTGGTGGGAATTGAACCCACTGCCTCTTGAACGGCACTCCAGGCCTTAAATGTATGAAGCTCCAACTCCGCCAAACGGTTGACCGAAATTGGTGTGTCGGTTTGAGCTCTGCTCCAACTTAAATCATGTTGGCTGCAAGGGGTACGGCGCCAGATGTTCAGAAAAAACTATATTCTTTCTTCCCAGATTTGAGGATGGCGATTCATATGCATGACAGCAACTATCAGTAAACACTCACCTCGGACTTGGTAAACAAGACTGTATGGAAATCGTGAAACTCGTATCCTGCGGGTTCGAGGAGAAAGAAGAGTCCAGGCTTCAGGGTGTTGCTCCACACGAGAAATCGCTCGCTTAATCTCTGCCGCAAAGTCAAAACCTAGTCCCGGGTTTTGTTCATTGTACCATGCAACTGCCTCAGCAAACTCCTGTTCCGCGCAAGACAGAAATTCGACAATCATTTTTGCTGTTCAATTCGATTGAATACTTCGTTGGCAGAAGACGCTTTCAGCTTACCCCGGTC
The DNA here is from genome assembly GCA_004796465.1 of Desulfovibrio sp. GTDB lineage: Bacteria > Desulfobacterota > Desulfovibrionia > Desulfovibrionales > Desulfovibrionaceae > MADRE1. The sequence continues at coordinate 6,513 of QZKZ01000353.1, read as the reverse complement.
ATACGCCTCAACCCTGCGCTCCACTTCATCAGCCCATAGTTTATCAATTTCAGAACGTTGAGGATCAAAACTGGCAAGCAGCAGCTCTATGAGCTCGGCGCGCTGCACCGGGGCAAGTTCCAAGGCATCGTTCGTTATGGTTTTTATATCAGGCATGGCTTTTCTCCTTTGAAAAAAGGTAAAAAACAATTCACACCTTGGTCAAGACGGCTCTCCGAATCAATCCAACTCGGCAGACAGTTTCTTCAGAGAAGAATCGGCAACACCACTCTTTTCGCCCTCAACAAGGGCCAATTGCAGGGCTTTGAGCTTGGCTTCACGCTCCTCCAGTAGGCGAAGCCCGGCCCGGATAGCTTCGCTGGCGGAATTGAAGCGGCCTTCTTTCACCTGCCTGGCAATGAACGTATCGAAATGCTCGCCAAGTGTGACACTGGTGTTTTTGTGCATCTGCCCCTCCAGTTTTACCTAATACTAATACTTATTGGTATTGAGGGCAAGGTAGAAGTTATCCGCGTGTTCACGTCCAGTTCCCGAGCAGCTTCCAAATAAACAAAGGGGCCAGGAAAAATCCTGACCCCTTGGATATCTGGTGGAGCTGGTGGGAATTGAACCCACTGCCTCTTGAATGCCATTCAAGCGCTCTCCCAATTGAGCTACAGCCCCGAAGGAAGAGATTCTTCTAGCAGGGTCTCTGCATTTGTCAATACCCTTTTTCATTTTCATTTTATCATTTAATTTCAATCTATTAACAACAAGACTCCCCCATACTCCTCCCTGAAAAAGGTATTTTCTTGCCTCCCGGACGCCAGGCGGGTATGTGCTGCTTGCGGCAGGAGCGCTCCTGCCGACACCCCTTTGGAGATGACGCCATGCACATGAATTTCCCTGCCCAACGCGGCAACATGGAATACTACTGCCTGGGATGCTCGACCCGCTATCCCACGGACGAGCTGTACTACACCTGCCCGGAATGCGGCTCGGTGTTCCTGCTTGAGGACCTTGACTTCGACCGTCTCAAGGCCACGCCCGGCACCCAGTGGCGCGAGATCTTCGACACCCGCGCGGCCACCAAGACCACGGCCCTGCGCGGCATTTTCCGCTTCTACGAACTCATGGCCCCGGTCCTGGACGAACAGGACATCGTGTACCTGGGCGAGGGCCAGACCCCGATCATCCAAGCCAATGAAACCTTGATCGATCAGGTGGGTCAGCCATTCGCCTATAAAAACGACGGGCAAAACCCCAGCGCCTCGTTCAAGGACAGGGGCATGGCCTGCGCGTTCAGCTACCTGAAGGCCCTGGCCCGCGAGAACCAATGGGACGAAGTGCTCACGGTCTGCGCCTCCACAGGCGACACCTCGGCCGCGGCTGCGTTGTACGCGGCGTATGTGGGGTCGCCATTGCGTTCGGTGGTGATCCTGCCCCATGGAAAAGTCACGCCCCAGCAACTGGCCCAACCCCTGGGCAGCGGCGCTACTGTACTAGAGGTCCCGGGCGTGTTCGACGATTGCATGCGCGTGGTCGAGCATCTGGCCGACAATTTCCGCGTGGCCCTGCTCAACTCCAAGAACGCTTGGCGCATCCTGGGCCAGGAATCCTACGCGTTCGAGGCGGCCCAGTGGTTTGACTGGAACCTGTCCGGCAAGGCCATTTTCGTGCCCATTGGCAACGCGGGCAACATCACCGCGATCATGGGCGGCCTGCTCAAGCTGTACAAACTGGGCATCATCGAAACCCTGCCGCGGGTCGTGGGCGTACAATCCCACCACGCAGACCCAGTGTATCGCTACTACGCCGTGGACGAGCCCACGGAACGGGAATACAAACCCGTGACCGTTGAGCCCAGCGTGGCCCAGGCCGCCATGATCGGCAACCCCGTGTCCTTTCCCAGGGTCAAGCACTTTGCCGAGCAGTATGAAGCCATTGGCGGCAAGGACAGCTTCAGCGTGGTCCAGGTCACTGAGCAGGCGATCATCGAGGGCATGCTCCTGGCCAACCGCCACGGCCACATAGCCTGTACCCAAGGCGGCGAATGCTTGGCCGGTCTGATCCGGGCCAAGGAGCTTGGCCTACTTGAGGATAACGAACTGGCCATTCTCGACGCCACGGCCCACAGCCTCAAGTTCATCGACTTCCAGACCATGTACTTTGAGGACAGCTTTCCCCAGGGTTACGGCATCACCTCCAAGCCCGAGAACCGCAACAGCCCGCAACTGGTCATCGCGCCCGAGGAAAGAGAACGCCTTTCCGCTGACGACTACACTCGGGTCACGGCTGAGGCCGTGGTCAAGCGGTTGGGGCTCCTCAAACGATAACCCGGACAGTCCGCAACCGAGGTCACTCCATGAGAATCACTCTGCTTGTTGCGGTGGCAGCGGCCATATGGCTCTCCTTGGCGGGAACAGCCCTCGCCCAAGACGAACGGCGACTGGTGGATGTGGACGGTTATGGCTCGTGTTCCATCTATGAGATACATGACGCTGAAGGCAAGGCGCTGCAATTACCGGAACATATTCAAACCGCCTTGGACTGCCCGTCCCTTCGCGCGCTTTCTCCAGGCGGCACCCTGCTCCTTTTGGATGACGGGTTTCATGTGTTGCTGCACGGCTTGGACACCGGCGACACCCATCACATCATGGATTTGGAGGAAAACGTGCACGGCGTGAGCGGCGCGCTGTGGTCGAACTCCGGGGACAGGGTGCTTTTCTCCAGTGTGGTCCAGGAGCAGGGACACGTGACCAAACTCCACATGCTTTTCCTTGACGACCCGGCCGGGTTCTGGGTGGCCTCAAAGGACGTGCGCATGAACATGGTCTGCGGTTCCATCTGTGCGGCCAATCCAGGCGAGGATTATTGGTTGGAGCCGGACGGCAGGGTGGGGTACCTCACCTGGGACGAGATCCCCTACGACCTCGAGGGCGAGGCAGCCGTACGATACGTGGTGTTGCCCTGACCGATACTGGCAAACTCGGCCCTGACAAAGCGTAAGCCTTGACGCGGCCAGGAAGCCGTGGAAAAATGCTTGACAGCGGATGGCCTCTTTGGCTAGACGCTCTCTTTCACCAGCGCGTCCCCATCGTCTAGCCTGGCCTAGGACGCCGGCCTCTCACGCCGGTAACGGGGGTTCAAATCCCCCTGGGGACGCCAAGCCAAAAACGGGCCCGAGATTCCTCGGGCCCTTTCGTTTTGAACATTCTTCCCGGTGATGCGGGCTCTCTTCATTCGTAACGCTCGCTTGCTTACGCGTTCGCGTAACGACTGAAGGACCGGTCACGGGGGTTCAAATCCCCCTGGAGACGCCACGAAAACTAAGAAGCCCTCGCATCCGCGGGGGTTTTTGTTGTGCCAAACACATACTCCATTCCATCAATCGGTGGTTGGAGGTTGTCCTGGTTTTTTTGAACTTTCAGCGAACAGACGCGTTTCCCGGAACCACAACAGTGGGTTGACGGCCTGATCCTGTCGGCATATTTTTTTCTCCTTACAGTGTTCCCACCAGGAGGCATCATGTCCGTGGTTTATGAACCCATCGGGGTTATCCGCTCTTCGTTCACCAAATTGGAAGGCATGCCCATTCAGCCGGTTGGCGCCGGGGAAAGCCTTGGCGAGCTTCAGCTCAATGACGAGTTCGCTCCAGGGCTCGTGAACCTGGATGGCTTTTCCCGGTGTATCCTGATCTATCACTTCCACAAGAGCCGGGGTTTCAAGCTCAAAGTCACGCCCTTTATGGACACCGTGCAGCGAGGGCTTTTTTCCACCAGGGCTCCCAAGCGGCCCAACGCCGTGGGACTGTCCATCGTGGAAATCCTTTCCATTGAAGACAACGTGGTGCGTATCAAGGGCGTGGATGTATTGGACAACACCCCGCTGCTGGATATCAAGCCGTATGTTCCCCGTTTCGACGCTTGGCCCGAAGCCAGATGCGGCTGGCTGGAAACCAATGCGGAAAAGGCGGTAACGATTTCCAGCGATGATCGCTTCACAAGAGGCGACATACCCTGAGCCCGATCGTTTCCTGGCGCAAATCAAGGACAAGGACCCGGCCTGACGCCTGTTGTTCCTGATGGGGACCTTCCCCGAGGATACGCACACGAGACGTTCTTTTCGCAACATTTTGACGTTCCATGATTGTATTCTTCTCAGTCATGTATTCCCCACGCTGAACTGAATATACGTCAGTGCCACTGCCAGGACTTCCAGGCCCTGACGGTATAGAATCGTAACCGTCAAGGGCGTTACGAGGCCTTGCCAAGCGGCGGCTCCTTGCCATCTCCCTTATCCCCGACTAGCAGCCCTGCTTTCCCAACAACCATCACCACGTTCAATGCTTCCTGCTTCAATACATACGAATTTTGAATAGTGAAGTTATTTTTGTTATGCTTGACCAATTTGAATGCTTGATGTAGCACGTTTTGGCTACAAATAACACGAGTCACAAGGGGAGAGCATGGCGCACGCAATGAAGCAATCTATCACAAAGTACTGGGATACAAGCGCCCAGGGCTATGATTCCCAGTTCGGGCATGGGATCGGCTCGGCTTCCGAAAAGGAGCTTTGGCTTGACCTCTTGCGCCGCAATATGACGGCCCCCCCTGGGGCCAGGATTCTTGACCTGGGTTGCGGCACCGGGTTTCTTTCTCTGCTCCTTGCCGAACTGGGCTTCAAGGTCACGGGCATCGACCTCTCCGAGGAGATGCGCGCCCTTGCGGCGAGCAAGGCCGCTGAAAAGGGACTTGCCCTGGAACTCATGGACGGCGACGCCGAGAACCCGGACTTTCCCGAAGCCTCTTTCGACGGGGTCATATCCCGCCACCTCGCCTGGACCCTGCCCGATCCTCAGGGCGCGGCCCAAAACTGGAAGCGCGTGCTCAAGCCCGGCGGCATCGTCTTGATCATCGACGGCGTCTGGATACCCAGGAATCTCGGTGGCCGCATGCGCCACATGGCCGCAGGCGCAGTGCGGCTCATGAAGGGCAAGCTGTCGCATTTTGCTTGGCGCAAGCAATACGTGAACAATCTGAAGGAATTGCCTTTCTTCGGCGGCACCGACCCAGCCAAAATCCAGGACGTGCTCCAGGCGGCGGATTTTCGCGATTCCTGGCTCGACCACATGGACCAGATACTCACTTATGAGCGCAAGAACGGCCCCTTGGAATACCGCATCACGCACGGCGTCAATCGCCGCTACCTCGTGGGCGCATACGCGTAAAGGAGACCGACATGACGTATTGGAAAACCCTGCTGGCCTTCGCGGCCGTGCTGACCCTGTGTTTGGCATGGGGCTTGCCCCTTGCCGCAGAAATGGCGCCCGACACCATGCGCGTGTCGGAAATGTGGGAGATCAGCTCTCTGGACCCGGCCAAGGAAGGCACGTTCATCAAAGAAAAGGCGCTTATCGCCGAGACCTTGATCAACGCGGCCCCGGATTTCAGCCTCACCCCTTGTTTGGCCGAGTCCTGGACCATGGTTTCGGATACAGTGTGGGAGTTCCAGCTGCGTCCGGGTGTGGTCTTTCACAACGGCGAGCAGCTCACGGCAGAGATCGCGGCCTGGGCGCTCAACCGCGACCTGGAGGTCAATCCCTCCAACGCGGAAATGACCAAGATCATCAAGGTGGAGGCCACAGGCGACATGACCCTGCGCATCGAGACCTCAGAGCTCTATCCGCCCTTGCCCGCCACCCTGGTCTATTCGGACATGGCCATCATACATCCCGACTCGGAGATGAACGACCAGGGCATTGTGACGCATCCCATCGGTACGGGCGCGTACGTGCTCACCGAGTGGAGGCAAGCCGAGCAGACCGTGTTCCTGTCTCGTTTCGAGGACTACTGGGGCCAGATGCCCAGCATCGACACCATTGTGTATCGCGCCATCCCGGATCCGGCCACACGTTCCCTTGAGGTCCAGAAAGGCGACATTGATTTTATCGCTGACGCGCCCTACGGCGACCTGGACCTGCTGCGCGAGGCCGGGCTCAACGTGATCTTGGCCTCCACCGCGCGCGTGTACCAGATCGACTTCGGCAGCCTGCACGATACGCCTTTTGAGGACCAGCGAGTGCGCCAAGCCCTGTCCCACTCCATCAATCGCCAGGACATCGTGGACTACGTGCTCTTCGGCATGGGCCGCCCCGCAGCCGGGGCCTACGAGGACGCCATGGTCTTTGCCAACAAGGACCTTGAGCCCTACGCCCATGACCTGGACCTGGCCAAGTCCCTGCTTGCCGAGGCCGGTTGGACCGACAGCGACGGCGACGGCGTGTTGGACAAGGACGGGGCGCCCTTTGCCTTCACCCTATACACCTATCCCCAGCGGCCAGGACTCAAGCCCATGGCCATGGCCATCCAACAGCAGTGGAAGGACGTGGGCCTGGACGTGGACGTGCGGATTATGGACTGGGACGCGATCGAGACCGAGCGGGGTCCGGGGGACGCTCGTTTGGCCGCATTCGCCTCGGCCATGATGCCGGATCCCGACTACTTCATGCGCCGCGTGTACACTGTTGAGGGC
>QZKZ01000020.1 GCA_004796465.1 Desulfovibrio sp. | reverse complement strand
CTTCCTCGTCAGCCTCTTCCTCGAAGACCAGGTCGCGGGTTTGGCGGTTCTGTTCGTTTTCCTCGGTCACGGTGGAGATGCCCGCGGCCTCTTCCAACTCGGGAATGGGCTGGGTGGACACGATCACCAGGATGTTCTCGGTGCCGGGATTCTCGTCAAAGGTCCAGTGGCCGTCGTTGGTGGGGATGGTGTACTCCTCGTTCATGACGATGGCGTTGTCCAGACCGGCGCGTTCGCTGGGGAACAGCATCTGGTAGGAGCCGGTGGAGCCTTCGGCCAGCCAGTACACGTAGCCGTCGATGTTGGTGGTGTACACGAAGCGGATCTGGTCGCCGGATTGGAATTCATGGCTGGGCAGGACCATGGTGGTCTCCTCGCCACGGGTCAGCTCAATGGTGGTGCGCAGGGAAATCACAAAGGCATCTTCCATGCCGGCTTCTTCGGCGGCAGCCTCGGCGGCCACGGGCTCTTCTTCCTCAAATACCAGGTCACGGGTTTGGCGCTCGGCGGCAATGGCCATGCTCGCCAAGAACGTCAACAAAACTGCCAAACTAAGAAGCGCGAAAAAACGTTTGTCCATCATGATCATATCCTCCATGGTGTTATGGGCGGGTTGCGGGCACAACCGGACTACCAGTTTTAAGCCTCTATTTGAGAACGTATTCCTTGGGAAAAGTCAATGAGGGCATCCCCCGAGTTTTCCCCTCCCTTGAGTCGGCCATTGAAATGTGCGATGATTCCGTATTATCTTCGATTCGCGGGTTTTTCGTCAAGGGTTGAAAAATATTTGTGCCTACTTTGTGGAGGGGTCATGAAACATTATGTTATTGCCATACTTTGCGTCATGCTGTTGCCTGTCTTGGTTTGGGCCCAAGCCACGGAACCAGCGCCAGTGATCTTTTGCAAGTCAGCGGATTTTGAGAATTGGCAACCCATTGATCCGGGAACCGTGTTCGACACCAACGTGATCAGCATCATGTTTGAGACGGAAAAAGCCTTTGGCGTGGATACCTTGGTGCTCACCGAATACAAGTTGGCCGGAGAGGTGGAGTCGATCACTTTCCGCACCGAGGTGGCCGTGAGCCCGGATTGGGGCGGCTTCCTGGTCACGGACTATGCGTTCGTGGAGCCCGGCGCGTACATCATCAGCTTTGCCCGGCCCAGCGGCGAGGTGCTGGCCGAGGGATTCGTGGAGATTCTGGTGGACCAGGAACAGATCATCGAGGTGGAGAACCCCGAGGAGCTGCAAACCGAGGGCAAGACCTTGGGTGATTTTTTTAATCAGTATCGGCCTGAGCAGTAACCACAGGCCTGAATCGCATGAAAAAGCGGCCAGGGTTCCCGCAACCCTGGCCGCTTGGCTATGGAAAACGCCCGCACGGAGGAAACGGGCGCAACCGGCGGTGTTAGAGTGTGATGATTCCTTTCATGTACAGCACGGCCTGGCCGGCCATGGTCGCCCGGTCGCCCTCAAAGGTGCAGTCGAGAACGCCGCCCCGGGCCGAGACCTGGTGCGCGGTGAGGTGGTTCTTGCCCAAGCGCTCGGACCAGTAAGGAATCAGCGTGCAGTGGGCCGAGCCCGTGACCGGGTCTTCGTCGATCCCGGCGCTGGGCGCGAAAAAGCGGGACACAAAGTCCACACCGCTGCCAGGTTCGCCCGGGGCCGTGGCGATCACGCCCATGACGTCGAGGTCCACGAGCATGGGAAACTCGGGCGCGAGTTCACGGACCTGGTCCACATCCTCGTAGACCAAAAAGGCGTCGCGCGAAGCAAGGATCTCTTTTGGCGCGGGGTTGCCCATACCCTTGAGCAGCTTGGCCGGGGCCTCATACTCCTTGGGCGGCCGGGCCGGGAAATCCATGCGCAGGAGCCCGTTGTCCCGGGTCACGGTGAGCGGGCCGCTTTTGGTGTCGAAATGGATCCGGTCATCGGTGTGGCCCATGAGGTCCAGGACCACAAAGGCCGAGGCCAGGGTGGCGTGGCCGCACAGGTCGATCTCGAATTCCGGGGTGAACCAGCGCAAGTCGAAGCGGTCCTTGTTCTTGACGAAAAACGCGGTCTCGGAAAGGTTGTTCTCGGCGGCGATCTGCTGCATGAGCCCCACGTCCAGGAACTCGTCCAAAGGGCACACCGCGGCGGGATTGCCGCCAAAAACCTTGTCTGTGAAGGCGTCTACTTGGTACAGGGTAATTTCCATTGCCGGGCCTCCTTAGGGGGGAATTACTCCAGCATATACGGATTTCATCTGTTATGGTCCAGATACAGATAATTTTTTCGACTGTTTTTTTGTTTTTTGTTCTGGCAGGGAGTGGTGTCCAGGACACAGCCCTTGCCCAGAGCGGGGACAACCGGACAGTGTCTTTGGCCCCAGGCGTGGAGCTGCTCCATGCCGGAATTTTTGCCTCGGAGCCGAGCCACGAACCTTTTGCCCACGCCGACGAAGTCTGCCCGCCCCCGCCTTTTGCCTTGCAGCAAGAAACCTTTGAGATTCCCGCAGCCCTGTCCCTGCGTTTTGGGTTTGTTCTCAGTATCTCCGGCGAGACCGGCGAGGTGCGCGAAATCACTGTACAGGTGGAGCACCCGGTGTGGCGCGACCCCGTGCGCCAAGAGCATGAACGGATGGAGACCTGGCGGGCTTGGGCCTGCGCCGGGCAAGCCACATACGTGGGCTGGGAGTTCACCTACGAGTGGGAGCTGGCCGCGGGCCCCTGGACCATAACAGTGCTGGACAACGGGGCCGAGTTGGCCAAGGTCAGTTTTTCCGTGCTTGATCCAGGCGGGGATCACGACTTACAGTATGGTCTGGAGGCGCAATGATCAGGTTTCTTTGTATCGCAGTGCTGGTGGGTGTGGGCTGTTTGTTCGTGATGGCTCCGGGCCAGGCCCTGGGCCAGGATGTTTCCATTGAAATGGTTGCTTTCGGCGAATTCAAGGAAGCCGAGGGAACCACCGGGGTCAATGATTGGTCCACGCTGTGTCCCGAGCCGGAGCTGACCCTTGTGGCGTCGGGCGATGTGATTTTGGCCGCGCCCATGGCCCGCATGGGCTTCGAGTTCGTGCTGCGCGGCTTGCCCGAGGGTGAATTGGTGCCGCTCACCGTGCAGGTGCGGTTTCCCGCTGCCTTTGCCCGTTCTGACGAGAATTGGGAAATCCTGGTGTGTCCGGGGCAAACCGCCCATGCTGCCTGGCGTTTCCCCCGCGACCGGGGAATCGAGCAGGGCGTGTGGGTGGTGGAGCTGCTCCATGAGGGCAGGCTGCTGGGCTCCCAGGTTTTTGACGTGACGCCCCTGGAAGGTTTTGGCCGGGCCTTGCCCCAGGCCGCGGGCGCAACCGCTGAGAACGAACTGCGCACGGCCATTGGGCCGGAGTCCTCGGGCGCTTCCACCGGCCTTGCCTCTGGTGGTTCCACCTTGGCTGTGGCCGGGGGCGCTGGGCCTGCGTCCTGGTCCTTGTCGCCGAGTCCCACGGGCATTCATGTCCAGGTCTCGGCCTGCTTGGTGCCGGACAACGCGTACAACGACGCCGAGGACCTCGAAGCCAGGGGCTATCCCGTGTATGTGCGCATAGTGGAGGACCGGGCCAGGGGCCGCACCTGGCATGTGGTGCGGCTCGGTGATTTTTCCACACGTTCCGATGCGGAGCGGGCCATGCACCAGTTCATCGAGTGGGAGGACCGGCCTGCGTTTGTGGTGGATTAGATAGTGAATTTAGGTTGTGCGAGGTGTAGCCCAACACCACGCGGCCAACTGAAACACGGCGTTTCGCCTTAAGGGGTGAAGGGCCGTGTTGTTTTTTGGGGCGGAAGGCGGGGGCGGAAAGCGGTTTCCGCCTGAATTCGGAACTCAGTGAATTGGGTTGTGCACAAAAAAAGAAACTGGTTGCCACAATTCATACTCATGTGCCAAGAATAAGAATCCAGGATTTCCACGGGCAGGGATAGTATTGCTGCGGATTGTTGGATTCATTGTCCAGGCGTGGGGGGGATGTGCCACGCCACCCTTCCTTTAGCTCGGGAATCCAGATTGGGGATGAAATGCATGGGGGTGCCGGTTGCCTCGGCAACAGGCAACAGACGTATCCGCACTTCCCTTGAAGTTCACGCAAACCTTGGGAGGTTGGAATGGCAAGTTCCGTTTTGACATTCCGGCGCAAGATCATGCTTGCCGCCGGCCTACCGGTTTCCTTGATGATCGCCATCGGCGTCATCTCCATCATCAACATCCAGTCCATCGTCAAGACCAACGGCTGGGTGGAGCATACCCACAACGTGTTGGACCAGGCGAAATCCATCGTGGCTTCGGCCGTGGACATGGAAACCGGCATGCGCGGCTACCTCCTTGCGGGCAAGGAGGAGTTTCTTGCCCCCTATACCAACAACAAGGAGAAGTTCCTTGAGTTGGTCGCGGACCTGCAGGAAACGGTCAACGACAACCCCGGCCAAGTGGCCCGGCTCGGCGAAGTCAGGGACAAGATCACGGAGTGGCAGGAGATCGTGGTGGAGCCCATGATCGAGATGCGGCGGGAGATTGGTGACGCGGAGACCATGAACGACATGGCCGTCCTGGTGGGTGAAGCGCGCGGCAAAGTGTATTTTGACGCCTTCAGGGGACAGGTCGCGGACTTCATCGCTGTGGAAGAAGAGCTGCTGGCCCAGCGGAGGAACCAGCGTTCAAGCCTTCAGGATTCCAACGCCACGGGCGCGGATTGGGTCACGCATACCTATGAAGTCATTCTCAAGGCAAATGGTATCCTGGCCCTGGCCGTGGACATGGAAACCGGTATGCGCGGCTACCTGCTGGCGGGCAAGGAGGAATTTCTCGACCCCTACAACAATGGATCGAGTAATTTCGTCGTAGCTGTCGAGCAGTTGCAGGAGACCGTAAGCGACAATCCCGCCCAGGTGGAACGGCTCGGCCAAATGCTGGAGACCATCACCCAATGGCAGACCGAGGTGGTGGAGCCTGCCATTGAGCTGCGCCACATGATCGGCGACGCCCAGACCATGGACGACATGGCCGACTTGGTGGGCGAGGCCCGGGGCAAGCAGTATTTCGACGCTTTCAGGGCCTTGATGAAAGAGTTCGCGGACGAGGAAATCGGGCTCATGGAAGAGCGCAAGGCGCACAACGAGGCCACGGTCTCGTCCACGTTCACTCTGATCATAGTTTTTCTTTGCGTCTCCGCGCTCTTGGGAATTGGTTTTGTGTTGTGGATTTTGCGGGACGTGAGCAGGAATGTGGGCGGCGAGCCCATTGAGATTTCCAATGCGGCCCAACGTATCGCGGACGGCGATCTGAGCGCGTCTTTTGACCACATACATCGTAAATCCGGAATTGTCGCGGCCCTGGATCAAATGATCGACCGGTTGCGCACAGTGATCACTGAAGTATGGTCTGCATCGGATAACGTGGCCTCGGGCAGCCAAGAACTGTCGTCCTCGGCTCAGAATATGAGCTCCGGCGCCACTGAGCAAGCCGCCGCCGTGGAGCAGATCAGTTCTTCCATGGAGGAGATGGGCGCCAACATCCGCCAAAACGCGGAAAACGCCGGGCAGACGGAAAAGATTGCTCTGGCCGCGGCCAAGGACGCCCAGGAGGGCGGTCAAGCCGTGGCCGAGACAGTGGCGGCCATGAAGGAGATCGCTGAGAAGATCACGATCATCGAGGAAATCGCACGTCAGACCAACCTTCTGGCGCTCAATGCAGCCATTGAGGCGGCTCGCGCAGGCGAGGCGGGCAAGGGGTTCGCTGTTGTCGCTGCTGAAGTGCGCAAACTTGCTGAACGCAGCGGCACCGCAGCTAATGAAATCAGCGGCCTGTCTGCCTCCAGCGTGCAGATCGCCGAGCGGGCCGGTGAACTTTTGCACAAGATCGTGCCGGACATCCAGCGCACCTCGGAGTTGATCCAGGAGATCGCCGCAGCGAGCAACGAACAGAACTCGGGAGCCAAGCAGGTCAACAACGCCATCCAGCAACTCGACGGCGTGGTGCAGCAAAACGCTTCAGCATCCGAGGAAATGGCCTCCACATCCGAGGAGTTGTCCAGCCAAGCCGAGCAGTTGCAGGCCAACGTATCGTACTTCAGGTTCTCGGGGGGCGAGCAAAAACAAGGAGCGCCAGTGCATGTGGTCAAGCAACAGCCTGCGGCAAAGGCGGCCTTGCCTGCTGGGGACGAGGTCGAGGAACAAGGAGTCGATATAGACATGAAGGATGCGCAAGATGATGATTTCGAGCGCTACTGAGTCGTTGGGCGGTCGACTGTTGGGTTGAGGCCGAGTCGAAAAACCACGCAAGGCCAAGGGAACGCTCCCTTGGTCTTGCTTTTTCGCTTGGGGACGCCCATCCTCGGCTGTGCGTTCCTCCACCCCGGGCAGCGCCTACCTCCCCACCACCTCCTCAACCGTCTCCAGCAAACCCGCAATATCAACGGGCTTGGCGAATGTCTTGATGGCTCCCAGGGCCTGGGCCGTGCCCAGGAGATAGTCGCCCTTGATATGGGGGCTGCCGCCGGAAATGGCGATGACCTTGGTGTCCGGGAATTCGCGGCGCAGGGCGTGGATGGCCTCGACCCCGTCCTTTTCCGGCATGATGATGTCCATGATCACCAGGTCGCATGGGCAGTCGCGGTAACGTTCCACGGCCTCGCGGCCGTTCACCGCCTCGACCACGTCGTAGCCTTCGTCGCGCAAAGTCTCGCCGAGCATGGTGCGGACCTGTTCGTCGTCTTCAACCAAGAGCAGTTTGGCCATGGTGTTTCCCTTTTTTGCTCTGTTCCATGCGTTGGTCCATGCGTTGGTCAAGGACATGGCGGATGATCCGGCCCAACTGTTCCTCGACCACGGGTTTCATGATCACTTCCACAATGCCCGAGTCCTCGGGCGAAACATCCTGGGCTTCGCCATGCTGGTCCGCGTCCCCGCCGTTGTCCTGGGCCAGGGACTGGGAATAGCCCGTGAGCAGGACCACAGGCAGGTTGCTGTTCAGGGCCGTGGCGTGCCGCGCCAGTTCCGTGCCCAGCAGATCGGGCATGGTCTGGTCCGTGAGCACCAAGTCAAAGCCCTGGGGATCGTGTTGGATTTTGTCGAGGGCTTCCAGGGGCGAGGTCAGGGCCGTGACCTGGTAGCCAAGGTTGGTGAGCAGTTCCTGGACCATGTCCACGATCATGGATTCGTCGTCCACGAACAGGATGTGCTCGGAACCGCCGGGCACGGAGGCCTCGGGCGGCTCCACGGATTGCGCGCCCTCGATGAGCCGGGGCAGGAGCACGGTAAAGGTCGCGCCTTGGCCCGGCTCGCTGCGGGCCCTGATCACGCCGCCGTGGCTGCGCACGATGCCGTGGGCCACGGAAAGGCCCATGCCCGTGCCTTCGCCCGGGGCCTTGGTGGTGAAAAAGGGGTCGAATATCTGCTCCATGATCGCGGGATCAATGCCGTGGCCTGTGTCGCTGACGCTGATCTCCAGGAAACTGCCCGAACCTTGGCCCACCAGGGTTTTTGCCTCGTCAGGAGTGATTTCCCGTGGCGCGAGGCTCAAGGTGAGAGTTCCGCCCTGCTCGTTCATGGCGTGGGCCGCGTTGGTGCACAAGTTCATGAGCACCTGGTGGATTTGACTGGGGTCGCCCAGGGTGGTGTCCTGGTCCAGGCCCAACTCCGAGGAAATATTGACGCGCATTTCAATGGTCGCGGGCAGGGTGGCGCGCAGCATCTTGCCCACCTCGCTGGTGAGCGGGACCAGGGGCACGGGCTGCTTTTCCTGTTCGGTCTGGCGGCTGAAGGTCAGGATCTGGCGCACCAGCTCAGAGGCCCGGATGCCTGCTGACTGAATTTGGTCCAAATAGTCCATGAGCTTGGTGTTGGGTTCGGCCTTTTTTCTGGCAAGGCGCACAAAGCCGAGGATGGCGAAGATCATGTTGTTGAAGTCGTGGGCAATGCCCCCGGCCAGGGTGCCCAGGGCCTGCATCTTCTGGGACTGGCGGAAGTGGCGCTCCAATTCCCTGCGCTCGGACTCGGCGTGCTTGCGCTCGGTGATGTCCATGGCCACGCCCAGGAGTTGGTCCTTGCCCTTGAGGGGCAGCTTGGTGGTGGAATACCAGCGCTGGCTGCCGTCGGCATGGGTGACCACCCTTTGCGGGATGAAAATGGCCTTTTGCGAGTCCAGCACCTCCTGGTCCTCGACCTGGAAGAGGTGGGTCTCGTCCTCGTGAGGATTGAAGTCCGAACCGCGCTTGTCGACCATTTCCGTGACCGTGGTGCCGTACATCTCGGCCATGGCCTTGTTCACCAGCACAAAAGCCCCGGAGCGGTCCTTGACGAAAATGGGGCTGGGCACCGTGTCAATGACCTGGTGCAGGAAGGCGCGGTTGTCGTTGAGCAGCTCCTCGGCCTTGGTCCGCTCGGTCACGTCGATGAGTGAGACAATGACCCGGCCCAGGGTGTCTTCATAGCCCGGAGCCACCACCAGGTGGACCACGGCGTGCTTGATGCGCCCGGAAAAGGTGCCGTGTTCCATTTCGCTCTGAAAGACACGTTCGCCCTCGGCCAAGGCAATGAGCTCCTCCTTGAATATCTTGAGCGAGTTGCCCGTGAACGCGGAACTCAAGCCCTTGAGCAGGTCCAGCTTGGACGTGGCTTCCAGGAATTGGAGGCTGGCCCGGTTCACGTCGAGCACGCCGACCATGGCCGCACAATTGTTCACTTCCTCGGGGTGAAAGTCGAAGTATTCCCGGAAGTTGTTGACTCCGGCCTTGCGCAGCCCGTCAAAGTGCTCCTTGACCAGGGAAAAATCTTCTTCCCACAAGGAGATGGGGGATTCCTCGAACAGGGTGCGGAAGCGGCGCTCGCTTTCCACCAAGGCTTCCTGGGCCATCTTGCGCTTGTCAATGCTGTGGCCCACGGCCTGGAATTCCAGCAGGTTGCCTTCCTGGTCGTAGATGGCCCGGTGCACCCAATGCTGCCAGCGCACGTCCCCGCTTTCCAGGATGACCCGGTGCTCGAAGGAGGCCACCGGGGCCTCGCGGCTCAAGCGCCCGAGTTTCTCCCGGATCAAGTCCAGGTCCTCGTCCGGGATGTGCGGGATGTAGTTGGTATTGATCAGCTCGCGGCGGTCTTTGTTGAAAAAACGGGCATAGGCCTCGTTCACGTAGGACAGCCTGCCGTCGGGCAGGTAGCGGCAGATGAGTTCGGTCTGGTCTTCAAGGATGGCCCGGTAGCGGGCTTCGCTGTCGCGCAGCCCCTTGAGCGCGCCTTCGCTTTCGGTGATGTCCCGGGAGACCACGGCGATGCGCAGGGCGTTGCTGTGCGGCTCCACCGAGGGGTAGAGACGGTGGCCGTAGGTGATGCCCCGGTGGCGGTCCTTGAACTGGAGGGGCTTGCGGGTTTCGATGGCTTCTTTCAGCCAGCGGCGGCGGTCAGTGACCAGGTTCGGATGCATGTGGTCAAAGACATTGGTGTTGACCAATTCCGCTGGTGTGGACTGGAAGCGCAACGCGCCGGATTCGTTGATGGCCAGGATGGTACCCACGGCGTCCACGATAAGGACCGTGTCGGCCGCGGCATTGATTCCCGCATGCAGGAGATGGCGAATGTCGGCCAGCTCCGAACGCAGCTCGGCATTGGTATGGTCCGTGTGGCGCAGAGCCTTTTCCAGGCCTTCCACCCTGCGCTGCAGTTCCTCGACTCTGCGCGCCGCTTCACTATCGGGTGCTGGGGTTCCTTCCGCGGCATGGGAAGGCGTATGGCGGCTGCTATGGGTCATGGTTTTGGCCTCAAGACGGGCGGCATGTTCCCTGTACATGGAACACTCCGGGGTGTCCGTCAAGGGCTAACAGCGTATGCGCTACTCCTTGGGATCCTCCAGCCAGCGGTTCAGGGCGTCCACCACCTGGCGGGCCTGTTTGGCGTTGGAAATGCGGAACTTGGACTGGGGCCTAAACACGCCGCCGGTTTTTCTATAGCGCCGGATGATGTAGCGGTCCGGGCCGTAGTCGTCGATCTTCTCGTCAAAGTCCTGGTAGCGGAACAGGATCGTGGTCCAGGCGCCCCGGGTCAGGATCTCCTTGTCAATTTCCTTGACCAGGAGCACGCCGCCTTCTTCATAATTAACTGTTATTTCGTCTATGGTCTCGGCCATATCGCTTCCTTGTGGTTGGGGGTTAGTCGTTCTTGGATTTTTTTCCGCGTTTGCGGGCTTCCAGGCGGGCCTTGCGGCGCAGGCAGGCTTCCTCGTGCCGCCGCTTCTGCTCTTCCGTCTCCATGATCAGCTTGGGAATGGGCACGGGGTTGCGGGCCTCGTCCAGGGACACATACGTCAGGTAGGCCGTGGCCGTGTGGCGCACATGCCCGGTGAGCAGGTTTTCCGCTTCCACGCGCACGCCGATCTCCATGGACGAGGTGCCCACGAAATTGGGGCTGGCCATGAAGGTGACCAGTTCGCCCACGAATATGGGCTCCAAAAAGCTCATGGAATCGATGGACGCGGTGACCACGTTGGTGCGGCAGTGGCGTGCGGCAACCACGCCCGCTGCCGAGTCGATGTGCTTGAGGATCACGCCGCCGTGGATGTTGCCCGCGGGATTGGTGTCCTGGGGCAGGACCCGGTAGGACATGACCACCTGGGATTGGCTGACGGGTTTGGCTTGCATGCTGTTTCCGTTGCTATGGGTTGAAGGGTTGTCGGGAAGGCCGGTTGTACCCGCAATCGGCCCGGGCGGCAATCCATGCTCTGCGGTTCGGTCCCCAAAGGACCTTGGTCCTGGACGGGGAAGCCGATGTGAGCTAAATACTTGAGTAAGACAAGGAGCCTTGTGAGGGGTCATGGCGAAATTTTGGATGGAGCCCGACACGCAGGGCCGGGTGCGGGGGGTGTTCAGCACCACGGTCAAGGCCAAAATCGGATACGGCGAAACGCGCCGCAATACCGAACAGCAAGTCCTCATGCTCGTTCAGGAGCGTGATGACGGCCGAATGGACGTGCAGGCCCTCAACCCCAATTACGTGCCCATGGGCGAGGTCAAGGTCATCAGCCGCGAGAAGCTGGTGGAGTCGTATATCCCGGAACCCGCCATGTTCATGGAGCGGGTGGTTCCTGCCATGCGCGAACTCGAGGAGTCGGTCGAGCGCGGCGAGGAGCACTACAACAAAGGCGAGACCTTCAGCGCGGAGTACGAATTCAAGAACGCCCTGCGTATTGACGAAGAGAACGTGCGGGCCACGTTCGGCCTGGGCCTGACCTTTCTCGACCGGGGCGAGACCGCCAAGGGCGGGCTGGTGTTCCGCCGCTTGGTGTCCCTCAAGGGCGCGTTCGAGCCCCGCCACAAGCACCTGTTCAACGAATTCGGCATCAAGCTGCGCAAGAACTGCATGTACGCCGAGGCCCTCAAGTTCTACGCCCGGGCCCTGCACTTGTCCCGGGACGACGAGCATCTCCACTACAATATGTCGCGGACCCTGCTGGCCAAGGGCAAACCCAAAAGCGCGATCACTTTTTTGCGCAAGGCCTTGGCTCTCAATCCCGATTTTGCCGAGGCAAGGGAGTTGTTGGCCGTGGCCCAGCGGCGTTTTGAGGCGGAGCAAGCTTCCGGCGGCAATGGCGCGTCAAACGAACCAGCACAGGATAAGGCCAAGAAGGCCAAAAAGAGCCCCAAGGCCCACAAGAAGATGAAAGGAAAAAAAGACGCGATGTCCCGCGAGAGCCAGCATAAGGTGGGGATATAACCTTGCAAGGAGCAGTCATGGCCCCCAAGGAAACGGCGAATTATTTCGGTGGATTTCTCGTGAGCCAGGGCGAGTTGAGCCAGGAGGACCTGGACAAGGCGCTCAAGCACAAGGAAGAGGCCAACCGCCGGATTGGCGCCCACGCCGTGGAACGCGGCCTGCTCGCCGAGGAGCAGGTGGAGCGGATCATCGCCGAGCAAAAAAACAGGGACAAGCCCTTTGGGGCCATTGCCCTGGACTGGGGCTTGCTCACCCAGGGCCAATTGGACCAGTTGCTGTTCGCCCAGACCGTGTACTCCACCCATTTGGGCGAAGTACTCATGGACCTGGGCATTCTCAGCCCAGCACGATTCGAGGCCTTGCTCACCGAGTACAAGCGCATCCGGGACCAGGCCGAGGAACACGTGGCTCAAAGCCTGGACCGCCAGGAGGACAAACAGGTGTTCCGGGCTGTCATCGGCAGCTTGGAAAACGCTTTTGTCCGTTTCGCGGACCAGGGGCTCAAGGTGCTGTCCTTGGCCGAGGACATGGAGCCCACCTTGTTCAGGGTCCGCGTGGACGTGCGCATGGAGATCGGGGCAGCCGAGGCGCTCACCTGTTCCCATTTTTTGCCCCAGGATTTCGCCTTGGCCCTGGCCGGAGGTTTCACCGGCAAGGAACCGGAAAGGTGCCGCAAGGAGTGCCTGTTGCGGGTGGAGGAGTTTTTCCTGATCATGGAGCGGTATCTGGCCTCGGCCTTGGAGGAAATGGGCCACGAGGTCCGGGACAGCGAGGTGCGGGTGACCAAGCTGGAACCCATGCCTGACATGGCCGGGAAAACTTGTCGAATGCTGCACGCGGTCACCAATGCCGGGGGCTTTGGGCTGCAAATCAAGAAAACCCGGTCCGGCAAGTAGACCGCACGGGCTTGCCTCTTGGGGCTGTAAAACGTAGTATCTGGAATCATTGCGAAATTGCCATGAACTGCTCAGAACCGCGCCTCGGGCCAACGTGAAAAGGGCGGCACGGCAACGGACACGACACGGGGAAGATTATGACGCAAGCAGAGGGCGGAGAACAGGCCGGTCGCTTCAAAGGCGTGTTCTCCACGGTCAAGGCGACGTACATCGGCGAGGGCGCGACCAGGCGCAAGGTCATGAACGAGTCTTACTATTATGTGGAAGAGATGGGCGAGGGCATGTGTTCGGTGCAGGCCTTGAGCGACAAGTTCGTGCCCACGGGGCCAGTGGAGGAAGTGGAGCGCGAGATCATCGAGTCGCGCTATGTGCCCGAGCCTTCAGTGTACTCCCAAAAAATGATCCCCGCGGTCAAGGAACTGACCAAGACCCTGGCCAAGGCCGAACGGCTGCGCAAGCAGGGCAACCCCTTTACCGCTGAATTCGAGTATTCCAACGCCCTCAAGATCGACGAAACCAATATTCGGGCCACATTCGGCCTGGGGCTTTCCCTGCTGGACAGGGGCGAGAGCGAAAAGGCGGACACCGTGTTCAAGCAGCTCGTGCAACTCGAGGACACCTTTCACACGGACAACGCCAATCTGTTCAACGAGTTCGGCATCAATCTGCGCAAGAACAAGATGTTTGACCAGGCCCTGGAGTACTACGAACAGGCCTACAAGATCAGCCCCCTTGACGAGCACCTGTTGTTCAACATGGCCCGGACCAGCTTTGAAATGGAAGACTTTACGCGAGCCGCGGACTACACGGACAAGGCGCTCGATATACGCGGCGATTTTTCCGAGGCTCTTGAGTTGCAGGCCCTTATCGACAAAAAGTTGGCCAAGCTCAAGAAGTAATCTTTTTCCCTGGTATCTCGGCCGAACCCAGCCACCGCATGAACGCTTCGCGCGCCCGCTCCGCGAATAGCCGCTTGCGGTCGCGCTTTTTCGCGCGTTTGCCCAGGGCTGGGGTCAGCCCGAAATTGGCGTTGGAGGGCTGGAAGTTCTTCACTTCAACAGCCAAGTGATTGAGCAGGCCGCCCAGCACGGACTCGGGCGGGGGCGGCGCAAGGGGCTCTTTCGCCAGTTTCGCGCCCAGGGCCAGGCCCAGCCACAACCCGCAGGCCGCTGACTCCACATAACCCTCCACGCCCGTGATCTGTCCGGCAAGGTACACACCGGGCCGGGCCGAGAATTCGAGGTCCTTGAGCACCCGGGGCGCGTTCACGAACGTGTTGCGGTGCACGCTGCCCAAGCGTTCGAATTGGGCGTTCTCCAGGCCTGGGATCATGCGGAACACCCGCTCCTGTTCCCCGTACTTGAGCTTGGTTTGGCAGCCCACCAGGTTGTAGGCCGTGCCCGCCTGGTTCTCCACCCTGAGCTGGACCACGGCGAATGGCCGTTCGCCTGTTCTGGGATCGGTCAAGCCCACGGGCTTGAACGGGCCAAAGGCCAGGGTCTCTTCGCCGCGCTCGGCCAGGGTTTCAATGGGCATGCTGCCCTCAAAGTGCACTTCCTTTTCAAAGTCGCGCGACGACACCTTGTCCGCGTCTAGAAGGGGCTGACGCAAGG
>QZKZ01000290.1 GCA_004796465.1 Desulfovibrio sp. | reverse complement strand
CTGGTGGGCCGTGTTGGGCTCGAACCAACGACTCTCTGCTTAAAAGGCAGATACTCTACCGACTGAGTTAACGGCCCCTTTGGTCTCCTGCGCGTGCGCCAGGCTAAACATCAGGCACCTCGCCCGCAACAGGAATAGATGACTATATTCGTCAGCAATGCGTCTGTCAAGAGGGCGCTCCCCTGTTTCCGCGCCACCTATCCGATTTTGTCGATGCCGCCCATGTAGGGCCTGAGCGCTTCTGGAATCACCACGGAACCGTCGGCCTGCTGATAGTTCTCCAGAATGGCCACGAATGTCCGGCCCACGGCCAGGCCCGAGCCGTTGAGCGTGTGCGGCAGGCCCGACTTTTTCGCGCCTGTGGGCCGGTAACGGATGTTGGCCCGCCGTGCTTGGAAATCCTCGCAATTGGAGCACGACGAAATCTCGCGATAGGTGTCCTGGCTGGGCAACCAGACCTCGATGTCATAGGTCTTGGCAGCGGCGAATCCCATGTCGCCCGTGCACAGGGTCACAACCCGGTAATGCAGGCCCAGGCGCTTGAGGATTTCCTCGGCGTGTTCGCGCAGCTTTTCCAGTTGGTCGTAGGAATCCTCGGGACGGGTAAAGTGGACCAGCTCCACCTTCTGGAACTGATGCTGGCGGATGATGCCCTTGGTGTCCTTGCCGTAGCTGCCTGCCTCGGAACGGAAGCAAGGGGTGTACGCGCAGTAGGAAATGGGCAGGTCGGTCTCGGCCAGGGTCTCCTCGCTGTGCAGGTTGGTCACGGGCACCTCGGCCGTGGGGATCAAGAAATAGTCCTTGTCCGTGCCTGTGAGCCCGAACAGGTCTTCCCCGAACTTGGGCAGTTGGCCCGTGCCGGTCATGGTCTGGCGGTTGACGATCACCGGCGGCATGACCTCGGTGTAGCCGTGTTCCCCGGTGTGGATGTCGAGCATGAACGCGGCTAGGGCCCGTTCCAGGCGCGCGGCCCAACCCTTGTAAACGGCGAAGCGCGCACCCGCGATCTTGGCGGCCCGTTCAAAGTCCAAGCCGTCCAAGGCCACGCCGAGATCGTGATGGTCCCTCGGCTCGAAATCAAACTCGGGTTTATCGCCCCACATGGAAAGCAGGGTGTTGTCGTTCTCGTCCTTGCCCACGGGCACGGATTCATGGGGAACATTGGGCAGGGTCAGGAGGAAGTCGTTGACCCCGGCGCTGACCTCGGCGGCCTGCTTGTCCAGTTCCTTGATCCTGTCCGATGTGGTGGACAGGGTCGCGATAAGATCGGAAGCGTCCTCACCCGCGCGCTTGGCCTTGGCCACCAGGCCCGAGGCCTTGTTGCGCTCGCTTTTCAGGGTCTCCACTTCTCCCAAGATGGAGCGGCGCTTGGCGTCCAGTTCCTGGAACCGGGCCAAGTCGATATCCGAGTTGCGTTTGGCCAATCCGTCTTGGACAACGTCACCGTGTTTTTGCAGGAGTTTGAGATCAAGCATGGCCCCTCCGGTCCATGGGCGACGCCTGTTTGTTTCAGGCGCGGGTGTGGGTTGGCGGCGCGCGGCGGCGCGGGCGGGCGCACCATAGCCGGTCATGCGCGCGGGCGTCAACCAAGGGAGCATTATTTTCCCAGGTGGTTTCTCATACTGTTGAGCGGCTTGAACAAGAACGCAAGGGAAAAAGGGTTGTGACTTGGAATTGATACATGATAATTACAGTTGCTGCGGGGTGTTGCCTCGGCACGGGGGCTGGATGTGGATGAGCGGCCTCAAGCATTCAGGCCCGGCGTCCGAAGGGAGTAAGGACCTCCGCGCAAGCAAGAGCAAGAACCGGAAGGCAGGGGGATCATGGGCTTTCTTCCCATAAGTATTGAACAGTTGGCCTGGGCCACGCCCTCGGTCTTTTTCCTGTTCGTATTCCTTTACTACCTCAGCTCCACAACCATTGACTTGGCCGTGTCCCGGCTCATGAAGTCCTTTTCCGAGTCCAGGATCGCCAAGAACACCTATTTCCGCGACGCGTGGAAGCGGTACGCCAAGACATTCGTCACGGATTCCAGCAACACCCCCAAGACAGCGGACAAAGCCCAGCTCTATTTCAACGAGGCCACCATTTTCCACGGCAAGGCCAGGTTGCGGCTATACACGGCTTTTCCCACGCTTATCTTCGGCTTGGGCGTGGTGGCCATGTTCGCCGGGCTTATCTATGGAGTACTGCACTTTGAGCTGGAAACCCACGACGCGATCATCACCAGCATGAAGCTGTTTTTCACGGTCATGGGCGCGTCCTTTGTGGTGTTCCTGGTGTCCTTGCTCGTGTCCGCGTTTTTCAAGTTCATCAACCGGCTCATTCTCCAGCGCATCAACGCCAAACTGCTCAAGCTCACGGACTTCCTTGACGAGCGCTACAACATGAGCGGGCTCGAGGTGCGCAAGATCGCCATGAAAGAGCACCTGGACGTGCTTAAGCAGATATCCCAGGGCTCCAACGGAGTGGAGGCTGAAAGGCGTTCGGCCCAAGACCGCTTGCTCAAGGAGATGATCGCCAATTCCGTATTCCAGGCCGAGACCATGGAACGCATTTCCGAGAAGATGGCTGACATGGCCGAGCCCCTCAAGGCCCTGCCCGGTCAGTTCCGGGAACTGCAGGAAGAACTGAAACGGATTATGAGCCGCATGGCCGACCAGGTCAATGAAACCACCCGTTTTGGCAACGAGGCGGTGAAGCAGCACATCCTGGAGGTATCGGCCAGCCTGGTGGACAACATGGAGGTGTTCCGCAAGGCCGTGACCGAGCACTCCACCGAGGCCAAGGACACCAGCCTGGCCATGTCCCAAGACATCAAACAGGGATTCGAGCGCTCCGCAGGCGAATTGGGCGACATGATCCGCTCGGTGCAGACCACGTTTTACGACGGCTTGGTGCGGGAAAAGGCCGCCCTGAGCCAAGACGCTGATATGGCCCGGAGCAAGATCGAGGAATCCGCCGCCGAATTGGACATGGCTGTCAGGGACCTCAGGAGCACCCAGGCCGAGGCTCTGCAAAAACAAACGGAGCAAGCGGATTTTTTCAGCGAGGTGGCCAAGGAGTTCAGGCAGACCGCCAAGGCCCAGGCTGAGCTGGGAGAGCACGTCAGCCGCATGGGCGAAGCAGTGGACAGGGCCATTGTCCGCATGGAGGCGGCCCTGGGTACGGCAACCATAGGCGTAGCAGTTGCGGAAGCCGACCAGGGCGACGCTCCATCACAAGCACCCGGCCCAGGGGAACAAGGCGGAGCAACTCCGGAGTCCATGCGCAGGGCTGTGGCCGCGCTCAAGGCCATGCAAGGGATGGGGGACATTGTGGCCCGATTGGAGCAGGCCCTTGCCCAAGCAGTCAAGGCCATGGGGCGTCCTGATGTGCGGGAAGCTGAATTCAGCCTCCATGAGCAGCAGCAGCGAGTCCAGGACATAAGGGTTGCGGCGCTGGACATTCAAGAGCTTGCCCAAGGGTTCGCTCAATCCGTGGATATGCTGGCCCAAGGCCGGGACGCCTTGGGTGCGTCCCTCGAATTGGCGGCCCTGGGCAACGGCGAATCCCCTGAGAGACGGATTCGGGTCCTGGAAGGGCTGCAACACGGAACCGAGCGGATCAGCGGGATGGTCGAGGGCGCCGCGGCTTCCTTGGAAATGCTCAAGGGCGGTATGAGCCTGCTTGGTAAGCAGTTCTTCGCATTGGGCCAGGATGGCGGGGATTCCAACGCTCTGAGCCTTGCCGAGCAGTTGGCGGCTGTGGACCGGGACGTGGACGAGGCGACCGATGCCCTGCAGCGTTCCCTGGCCAAACTCGCGGACTGGAGACAAGATATATCGGTGCTTGGCGCGCGTTTAGGCCAAGGGGCCGCCTAACGGCTTGGTGTCGCAGGGGTTTCTGGCCCATGTGCTGTCATGGGCCGGGATCGCCCGGGATATTTTTTTATCTTGGGAGGAAAAACCTTTTTATTTTGACGGATTAAGCGCACGGCAGAACCATTGAATTTTTCCGACCCAAGGTGTAAGAGTCGCAGAACTATTGGCTGAGACGAGTTTACAGAAACCCACAAGGAGGATCCTCATGGCCATTGAAATCGATATGGATGAATGCATGGGCTGCGAAGCCTGCGTCGAGACGTGCCCCGATGTTTTCAAGATGAACGACGACGGCGACAAAGCCATTGTCCTTGACGAGAACTCCACTGCCGAGTGCGTGCAGGAAGCCATTGACCAGTGCCCTGCCGAGGCCATCGTTAAGTAGCTGGTCGTTACCGCAAAAAAAAACACCCCTTGCTCATTGCGGGCAAGGGGTGTTTTTTTATGTGCGGGGCAGGGCTTAGTAATAGCTCTGGGAATTCACGATTTCCCACTGGCCGTCGGCGCGTTGGCAGGCAGTGCCAACGGCGCGCTGGGGCTGGCCGTCAATGTACACGGTTTGGGTGAACTCGCGGCAGTAGCGGCCTTGGTTTTGGTAGGTGCGGGTAGGCGTCATTTCATTATAATACCCCGAGTTGGGGTTGCGCCATTGGGTGGTCTGGTTGTCGTAGTTGTTTTGCAGGGTGTAGCTGGCGTACTGGCGGTCGTTTTGATCCCAGTAGGATCCGAGGTAGCCGCCCACGGCCGCGCCGAGGAGCACGCCCGCGATGGTGGCCACGGTGTTGCCCGTGCCGCTGCCGATCTGGGAACCAATGACACCACCGGCCACACCGCCGGCCACGGCGCCCACTTCGGTGCCGCCGATGCCCGAGCCGCCGTAACCGCTGTTGTAGCCGCTTTGGCGTTGCTGGCAAGCCATGGAAGTCAGAAAGACCGCGGAAAGTAAGATAACGAGCAAACTCGAGAAGATCCTGTTTTTCATGTTTTCCTCCCTTTGGGGACTTGTCGGCTTTTTTTAGTTCTCGCTGCTGGGCAGCGAGGTGTGTCACGTCGGTTCCTGGTTCTGCAATATGGATGCCTGAGCACTATATATTCCAAAGGCGAGAAAATTCAAGGCGAAAATCAGCAAGGCCCCTTGCCTTTTTTCACAAGGCGCGGGAAAAAAACGTAACAACTTCCCATTTTTTCGCTTTCATTGAGTTTTCAGCGAAGAGGGTGAAAGAGCCGCCCTGAACAAGGAGCCGACATGGCGCAATACACCGGAGTCAATCACCTGGCCATGGTCACGGGGGACATGGACGCCACCATCCGGTTTTGGCGGGACCTCCTTGGTCTGCCCATGGTGGCGGGCCTGGGCCGGGCCGGATACCGCCACTACTTCTTTTCCATCTCCGAGCAAGACATGATCGCTTTTTTTGAATGGCAAGGCGTGAAACCCCTGGACGAGAAGGACCATGGCGTACCGGTCACGGGCCGGGCCGCGTTCGACCACGTGTCCCTGGGAGTGGCGAGCAGCGATGATCTGTGGGAGATCAAGGACAAACTTGAAGCGGCTGGCTTCTGGGCTTCGGAGCTGGTGGACCACGGCTTTATCCACTCCCTGTATTCCTTTGACCCCAACGGCATTGCCATTGAGTTCAGCGCCCCGGTTCCCGACGTGGACTTGCGCGCCCATCCCCGCCTTGCCGACCCCGACGCCACCGATGTCGCCTTGGAAGGTCCCCGGCCCCAACCCGGCAAGTGGCCCGCTGTGAAGGAACCCACGCCTGATCATGCCAAGGAAGTCTATCCTGGCGAAGGCGACGATTTTTTACACGCCAAGCGCAATCTGTGGGACGACCAATAAACCAGCCACCAAGAAAACAGCCCCTGGCCTGCCATACGGCGGACCAGGGGCTGCGTCGCGAGGAGGGGGTTGGGGTTAAATACCGTCGTTTCCGCTGGAGCCGCCCGGGGACAGGCTCTTGGCCAAGTTCACCAGGTTCAGGAATTCGCCGCGATAGCCAAAGGGGTCATCACCCCGGGCTGTCCGGGCCAGTTCCAGGACCTGGTCATAGGTCCAGTCGCCGGTGTAGCGTCCGTCGCGCAGCAGCTCGGCGAACGCGGCCACAGCGGCTGCCCAGCGGTAATTCAGGGATGCGGACGAAACTTCGGATTGGATCATGTCCGTGGTCAGCGGGGTCTCCATGAGTGTGGAGGTGTCGGACTCGGGCAGCTTGTAGCGCAGCTTCAAAAAGGCCAACTCGTTGCTGAAATCGCTTTCCAGCTCAGCGGGTTGGTTGTCGTCGTAACGCCGGGGTTCCAAGCGCTCGCCACCGCCGCCCACCAAGGCGATCTCATAGAGCGCGGTCACGGTGTGGCCCGCGCCGATGTCGCCCGCGTCCACCGCGTCGTTAGCAAAGTCTTCTTCGAGCAGTTGTCGGTTTTCATAGCCAATTTGACGGTACTCAGCGACCACGGCCGGATTGAACTCGATCTGGATCTTCACGTCCTTGGCAATGGTGAACAGGGTGGAGGACATCTCCGTGACCAGGACCTTGTTGGCCTCGCTCAGGGTATCGATGTAGGCGTAGTTGCCGTTGCCCGCGTCAGCCAATTGCTCCATGAGCTGTTCGTTGTAATTGCCTTGGCCGAATCCCAGGGTGGTCAGGGACACGCCGGATTCTCGCTCGCGCTCGACCATGTCCAGCAGGGCCTCGAAGTTGGTGGTGCCCACGTTGAAGTCGCCGTCCGTGGCCAGGAGGATGCGGTTGATGCCGCCCTCGATGTAGGCTTGGCGAGCCATGGCATAGGCCAGTTCAATGCCTTCTCCGCCCGCGGTGGAGCCGCCGGCTGAGAGCCGGTTCAGGGCGGCGGTAATTTGCGCTTCCTCATTGCCCGGGGTGGGCTCCAGGATCACGCCCGCAGCCCCGGCATAGACCACGATGGACACGCGGTCGTTCTCTGTGAGCTGGCCGGAAAGCAGGGAAAAAGCGGATTTGAGCAGGGGCAGTTTGTCCGGGTCGTTCATGGAACCCGACACGTCGAGCAGGAAGACCAGGTTCGAAGGGGGCCGCTCCGCCCGCTCGATCTCATAGCCCTTGATGCCGATCATGAGCAGCAGGGTGTCCGGGTTCCAGGGCGTGGGCGCGATTTCCACGTTCACGCGGAAAGGCACCTCGCGGTTCTCGGGCAGGGGATAGTCGTAACTGAAATAGTTGATCAGCTCTTCCACGCGCACGGCGTCCTTGCGCGGCAATTGGCCGTTGTTCAGGAAGCGGCGCACGTTGGAGTACGCGCCCGTGTCAACGTCAATGGAAAAGGTCGAGACCGGGCTCTCGGACACACGGATGATCGGGTTCTGTTCGATCTCCTGGTATTGCTCGCGGTCCTCGGTTTCCTGGTAATACCCGGTGCTGGTGTCGTCGGCCATGGCCAAGGATTCCGATCGGGCCATGGGCGCGGGTGCGGGCTCCATGGCAGCACCAAAGCTGTCCTCTTCCATTTCCACCATGGGCTGTTCCTGGGGCGCCAT
>QZKZ01000356.1 GCA_004796465.1 Desulfovibrio sp. | reverse complement strand
GGGTAGAGCTTGATGTTCATGCCGCCGATTTCTTCGAGCACGCGCTGATAGAGCGAGCCTTCCTTGACCGCGACCCTGCGTCCCCGGAGCTGGGTGGGGTTGGAGATGCGGTTGGTGGTTTGGGTGAAAAGCCGGACCTTGATGGACACCGTGGGCTGGTCGCTGAAGTCGTAGAGCAACATGCGCTGCTCGGTGCGGGCCATGCCCGTGGTCAGTTCAATGACCCCGTCGGACAGGTCCATTTGCACCTGGATCCAGTCCAGGGGCTTCATGGTGATTTCGAGGTTCTCCACTTCGCTGAGCACGGCTTGGAGCAACTCTACCTCAAATCCCGCGGGTTCGCCGTCTCGCTCATAGGAAAAGGGCGGGAACTCGCGGCTGAAGCCGTAATTGATCTTGATTTCCTGGACCTGGGCCTGGGCGGTCTCCGGGCCGGGAAAAACAACAAGAAGCGCCAACAGCAGGGCTGCCAAGAGGGGAGAGGGCAAGTGACGATCAAGGTGACGGCAACGCATGGTGTACTCCATGGATCAGGACCCGCCGCATGGGGAGCGGCTGAGTATTCACAGACTACAAGGGAAAAGGCCGCAACACAACATGTGTCTTAGACGCCTTTTCGGCGCGAAGCACAAAATGGAATAGGTCCGCGTTCACGCACAGGGTGAAATCGCGCTCAGGAGCCCACGGTTTGTCCGGGTCAAAGAACTTGTGCGCACTGGGAATGGTCCGCAAGCGCTGGGCTACTCGTGTCATTGGCTCGGGCTCTTGGCCCAGGAGCAGGTCGTGAAGCCGCCTGGCGCAGGCCTCGTCTTCCTCGCTGGGCGTTTCTCCAGACGAGCCCATGGCCACGATCGAGGCTGTTGGCGTACCCAGTTCCGGGACGCGGCCACGGAGATACTCAGCCACAGCCGTACTGTTGGCCAGGCTGGCCGCGATCACTTCCTCCACCTGGGGATTGGCCATGGCCGCGACCACGCCGGGCGTGCCCGCGCATGTCGTGTGAATCACGGTCTTGCCGCTGAAATCTTCAGTTTCGATGTCAGCGGGTGAATTGCCAAAGTCGAATCCAGGCGGCATTTCCCCGCCTCGTTCGCCCATGAGCACGGCGCCGGGATTTTCGCGCTTGAGCTGGTAGGCCAGGTCCAGATCAGCCACGGCCCAAATCTCCTTCGCGCCTTGGCGTACAGCGTAAAGGCCCGTAGTGAAAGCGCGGAACACGTCAATGATCACGGCCAGTCCCGTGGCGGAACGGGCGCCGTCAAAACCTTGCAGAAGCCGGATGCTCATGGATGATGGGGGATGAAATGGGAGTGATATGCAAAAGGGGGATTATTTACACATGTGCTCAAGGGCCTGACGGGCGAGTGTGCGGTCCTCGCTATAGATCTTGGCCGCGTTGCGCAGCAGGATCTTTTTGGCTTGGGCCAGGGGTGGCAGCTCGGGAAGCTGCTTCACGCCCAGCTCAAAGCAGGAGATGGGCGAAAAGGCCAGGTCCTGGTCCAAGTCGCAAGAAGAGCCTTCCAGGGTCGCGCCGGTGATGCGCTCCTTGTCCAGGGCGGCCACGTCCATGCTCTTGGCGAATCCGAGCACGCAGGACGGGGCCAAGCTCTCGTTGACCCTGCGGATGCGGCGATTGATGTGTCCGGCCCAGTTCTGGAGCAGCTCAAAGTGCATGGAAAGCCGCTTGCGGCCGGGTGTGCGGGGGTCGCTGAAATAGTGGCCGTGCAGATATTCGTGGAACGCGGTTTGGGTCATGTCGTAGGCCCTCAGCACGGCGGCTTGGTACCGGCCCGATCCGGTGAGCTTGCGCGGCATGGGAAAGCAGGCCCGGGCTTGGGCCGGGTCGACCCAGAGCAGCAGTCTGCGCGGGCGCACACCCAGTTCATAATACAGATCGTAGGCGTTTTCCTCGCTGAGCAACAAGGCGTGCAGCACGGACGCCAGGGCCAGGGCTTGGTCGCCTTGGGCCTTGAGCTTTTCGGCCTGGGCCGTGAATCCCGCGATTTCGTCTTCCAGGTCCTTGCGGGCCCCGAAAAAGGTGTCCGCCATGTCCACCAGGGTTTCGCGGATCAAACCGTCGGAAAAGGATTCCATGTCGCTCATATTGGCTCCGGCAGGGATACTACGCCCATGCGCCACTCGAAGCAAGAGCGGCAAGACGCTTTTGGCCGGGCGTGGCGGCTTTTCCTGGACCAGTTTTCCCGGTATGCTCCGCCCAAGGAGAATTGGTATGCAACACACGGTGATACAGGATGTAGTGGCCGGGATCGGACAATGCCTCAAGGACAACTCTTGGTTCCTGGGCGCGGCCGAGTCCTGCACCGGCGGTTTGATCGGGTCCACGCTCACGGATGTGCCGGGCAGCTCGGAGTGGTTCGCGGGCGGCGTGGTGGCCTACGCCAACCGGATCAAGCAGGAATTGCTGGGCGTTGCTCCGGACATCCTGGATACCCATGGCGCGGTGAGCCGGGAAACCGTGCTGGCCATGGCCCAAGGCGCGGCAAAACTGCTGGAAGTGGATGTTACCCTGGCTGTGTCCGGCATTGCCGGTCCCTCGGGAGGCACGCGGGAAAAACCCGTGGGCACCGTGTACATGGCCTGGTACGTGGACGGCGAATTCTCGGCGGAACGTTTCCAGTTCACAGGCAACCGCGACGCCATCAAATCCCAAACCGTGACAGCGGCCATCACCCGCTTGGCCAAGCTCCTGGACTGGTCCGCGCGCGAAGGGCCAAGCGCATGATCCGCGCCTTTATCGGCCTGCCCCTGCCCAAGGCATACCAGGACCTGCTGCGCGAATTCCGCAAGAAATGGCAACCCCGCTTCGCGGCCAAGATGTCCTGGACCCGGCCCGAGAACTGGCACCTCACCCTCAAGTTCCTGGGCAATGTGAACGACGAGGAACTCCCCGCCATGAAAGCCGCCCTGGCGGATATACTCTTTACCGCATTTCCCCTGCAAGGCGGGCAAGGTGGGTTTTTCCCGCCCAAGGGCAAACCCCGCGTGTTCTGGCTCGGCCTGGGCCAGGGCGCGGATGCTTGCCGCAATCTTGCCACCCAAATCGAAGCCGCGGTCGAGCCCCTGGGCTTTGAGCCGGAAAAACGGACCTTTTCCCCGCACCTGACCCTGGCCCGCGTCAAACCCGGCAATCGCGGCGGCCGCCACGCACCCTCGGCGGCCAACGACCCCTGGCCCGAAGCCCTGGCCGACGCTGCCGCCCAACCCTGGCCGCAACATATCGCGGACCGCTTCATCCTCTGGCAAAGCGATCTGCAACCCTCAGGCCCCGTGTACACACCCCTGGCAGAGTACCAGGGAAAGAACGTCAACGGATAACGGCAACGGAAAACGTCAAGGGATTTACGGCGTGTGTTTGGCGGGCTTCGCCCGTTACGGCAACGTCAACTGCCAACGGCAACGTCGTGGGGCTCCGCCCCACACCCCGCAAGGGGATGATCCCCTTGACCCCATTTGGGATTGGGG
>QZKZ01000364.1 GCA_004796465.1 Desulfovibrio sp. | reverse complement strand
CGCTCCATATCCCACGCCGCGAGCCTGGTGGACCGTTCCATCCATGCGGTGCAGGCCATGAACCTCCAGGTCCGGGCCGGAGCCGAGGCCAAGGAAGAGACCCAAATGGGCATCCATGAAGTGGGCCGCTCCTTGTCCAACCTGGCCGAGACCATCAAGGATTTTGCAGGCACGGCCCAGTCCATTTCCAGCATCACCGAGACCATCCAGTCCATCACCGACCAAACCGACTTGCTGGCGCTCAACGCCTCGATCCAGGCCGTGGGCGCGGGCGAGGCGGGCAGGGGGTTTGCCGTGGTGGCCAATGAAATCAAGAAACTGGCCCGCGAGTCCACGGACGCCTCGGAGCAAGTCGTGCAATTGGTGGAAAGCGTGGGCCGCGATACCCAAAAGGCGGTCGGCGAGGCCCAACGCAGCGAGGAATCCACCCAGCAATTGTCCAATGAACTGGCGCGCAGCTTGTCCCAGACCTTTGACGGCATTGGCGAGGCCGTGGCCGAGGTCACGGAAAAGATGAACTCCGTGGTCCTGGCCACTGACGAACAGAACCAAGCCATGGGCAAGAATGCCATGGCCGTGGAATCCATTGCCGCTATTTCGCGGGTATTGCGCGACCAGGCGGATCATCTCACTGACACCATGGGCGACTTCATCTTGAACGGCAAAAGCTGAACCGC
This sequence comes from Desulfovibrio sp., assembly GCA_004796465.1. Lineage (GTDB taxonomy): Bacteria > Desulfobacterota > Desulfovibrionia > Desulfovibrionales > Desulfovibrionaceae > MADRE1. The sequence goes on along the minus strand of QZKZ01000364.1, from coordinate 9,195 downwards.
TTCCAGTCAGCAAAAAAAGCGGCCCCGGGAACCCCCGGGGCCGCTTTTTTCGGTTGCAGAGTAATCGCTATCCGTCGTTGGCGGCTAAGGGCACGTCGGGTTGGTCTTGGAGCACTTGGGTCTCTTCTTCCACGGCTTCGGGCTCTTGCAAGGAAGGTTCATTGCCCGGCAGGTTGTGCAGCCAATCATCACCCACATTCTCCACCATGACCAGGCGGAACCCCAGGGTCTTTTCCTTGCGGTCCGGGCCCGCGCCGCCATGGTAGGCGCAGCGCACCTTGTCCGGAGAACTGGCCCAGGAGCCGCCGCGAATGGCGCGGTTCACGCCGTAGCCCTCAAGATTGAGGGGGTTGCTCATCTGGTTCATGACCAGATGGTAGTCGCCGTGCATATCCCAGGTCCATTCCCAGACATTGCCCATCATGTCGTAGAGGCCGAAGTTGTTGGGCTGGAAGCTACCCACAGGCGCGGAAACCGCATACCCGTCATTGCAGTGAAAGGGCGCGCGGACTTCGATTTCCGCTTCTTGGGACTGGGCGTCGCCCACATTGGCGTGCTCGCATGTCGCGTAGGTGTCATTGCCCCAGGGGCGGATGGTCGAGGTCCCGGCGCGGGCCGCATATTCCCACTCTGCTTCCGAGGGTAAGCGGAAACCCCGGCCCTGGTTTTGTTCAATGAGCCAGGCCGCGAACAGGACGGCGTCCTTGAAACTCACGTAGGCCGCGGGCTGGTTGTCCGCGTTCAGGGCGTAGCCCGAGTCGTGGGCCTCGTCAAAGGAACGGAACTCCGAATTGGTCACTTCGTAGCGGCCCATCCAGAACCCATCCACGCAGGCGTCGTGGCGGGGCAGCTCAGAAGAGTAGCGGCTGGAGTGCTGCTCCGCGCCCATGGTGGCAATAAGCTCCTGCATGCCCGCGTCAGTCTGGCCCATGGAGAAGCAGCCACCAGGGATCCAAACGAACTCCATGCCCGTGAGGGGCTCGCGCCACACCTCGCCGGGAAAGTGGTGCACAGGCACCGGCTCGGGTTCGTACAAACGGGTGGGTTCGGTTTGAGCCTCTTCCACGTCAAAGGCCGAGGGGGCAACTCCTCCAGGAGGGTCGGCCTCGGCCACCACAACGGGATCAGCCAGGAGTGTGGGTTCGGTTTCCACTTCAACGCCCATGGCTGGTTCGGTGTCGCCCGAAGCGGCCATGTACGGGACATCTCCACCCGAAGCCAGATACCCCATGGCATCGATGTCGAAAAAGCCCAGCCCGAATTCCCGGTCATTGGACTGCCAGACAATGACCCGGCTTTCGCTCTGGTGGCGGAAATAGACCATGTTCGTGTCCGCGATTTCGTGGATGTCGCCCTCGGGGTAGCGCTGGGTCATGGAGGTGAAGAGCCGCATCACGAATTGCTCGGACTTGCGCTTGCCAATGAGCACGCCAAAGAGCTTGTCGTCGTAGAACAGGAAGTCCGTGTCCTCGATGCCCGAGCGGACCCACTTGAGCAGGCCGGGCCGAGGCAGTTCCTCGACCTGGAGCCTGAGCAGGTCCCAGTTCTCGTCAAAGCCGTACCAAAACCAGTGCTGGCGGTTGTCCGTGCCGTCGTAGGCCTTGTTGTTGTAAGACATGGCCGTGCGCACGTCGTCCTCGCTCATTCCCCAATACAAGAACTGCCAACCGTTTTCGTTGACCACCTGGTTGGTGGCGTTTTGGGCCGCACCCGAAACCGGGAGCAGAAACATGACGACCGCAAGGGCCGCACCGAGAAAAATGCACCGTGCTTTGAACATAACCGCGCCTCGTACCCTGTTGCTGTTGGCTCTCAAGAAAAATTGCTCACACCTGCTGTTTTCTATAGTTCAATTTCTTAAGTATGTCTAGACTTTTTCTAGTTGTTTTCCATAGTGCACTATATTGTTCTAGACATTTCAAGCGACTTGTCCCCGTTCCTTTGCTGGGCTACACTAAAGGACCGAAGTGAAGGAGAAAAAAGCGACTGCAGCATGGATATTGCGACTCAGATACTCGGCGGTGTGGGCCTTATCCTGCTCGGCATGAAACTCATGACCGACGGTTTGAAATTGGCCGGTGGCAAGATGCTCAAACAAGTCCTGCGCACTTGGACCAAAAACGGTGTGCGCGGAATCATGTCCGGCTTTGTCATCACCTCCCTGGTCCAGTCGTCCAGCGCGGTGACCGTGGCGGCCATCGGCTTTGTCAATGCGGGCATCATGCGTTTGCGCCAAGCCGTATGGGTGGTCTACGGCTCCAATGTGGGCACCACAACCACGGCATGGATCGTGGCTTTTGTGGGCCTCAAGGTGAACGTCAAGGCCTTTGCCCTGCCCATGATCGCGGTGGGTGTGGCCATGTGGCTTTTTGGAGGGAATGGGCGCAAAGCCCCTCTGGGAGAGGCCTTGGCCGGGTTTGGCGTGTTTTTTCTCGGAGTGGAGGTGCTGCAGGAAATCGCGCCCCTGGTGCTGGGGTCTTTCACCTTTCAAGGCTTGGTTTTTCAGGGGATGCTCGGGCAACTGGCGTTCATGGCCATTGGCTTTGGCCTGACATTCGTCATGCAGTCTTCCAGCGCAGCCATGGCCCTTGTGCTTACCGCCGCCGCCGGAGGACTGCCCATGCCCACGGCTGCCGCGGCCGTGATCGGCGCCAACTTGGGCACCACCAGCACGGCCACGCTGGCTGTTATCGGAGCGACTTCCAACGCCAAGCGCTTGGCCCTGGTCCACGTGGTGTTCAACATGCTCACCGCAGTGGTCGCCTTTGGCCTGCTGCGGCTCATCCTGCTGGGCATCACCAAGGCCCGGATGTCCCTGAACATGGCCACGGACCCGGCCACGGAGCTGGCCCTGTTCCACTCCTGCTTCAACGTACTGGGCATCCTGATCATGTGGCCCATTACGGCCAAGCTCACGGAATGGGTCAAACATCGCTTTCGCACGGCCGAGGAAGACGAAGGAACGCCACGCTACCTGGACCGCACCGTGCTGGCCACCCCGCCCTTGGCAGTAAACGCGCTGATCATGGAGCTGGGCCGCATCAGCGAGGTGGCCCGCAGAATGGCGCACACCGCTGTGACTTGCCGTCCCAAGCCCTGCAAGGACATGTCCATTGACCGGACGATCATGGGACGCCTTCAGGGCGCGGTGAGCAAATTCACCTCGGATCTGAGCCGCCAAGGCCTGTCACAATTGAGCGCGGACAGCCTGCCCCAGGTCCTGCGCGTGGCCCAGTATTACACGGCGGCAGGGGAGATGGCCGTGGAGGCCGAGGTCTTTTTGGAGGAAATGGGGCGCATGGAGAACCAGGACGTGGTCCAGGAAATGGACGCGCTTCTGGGCATCGCAGCCACGAGCATCACCAACGCGGACCCGGAACACGAAACCTTTTCCCCGGCCCGGCTCGGCCTGTTCCTGGACAACTTCGAGCGCAGCTACCAGATGTTCAAGGACAAGCTGCTCCAAGCCGGAACCTGGGATGACGTGGACAACGAGACCATGGTCGCGCTGCTCGACCGTTTCAGCCGCATTCGGCGGCTTATTCAGCAATTGAACAAGGGCGCGCTGCTTCTCTACGCCCTGCGCACCAACGCCATCATCCAGATGCGCAGCGAGCAGTAACCTACTCGGGCAGATTCGGCGGCGGAGTGTCGCTCAACTCGCCCAGGGAACGCCGCGAGCAAAAGGGCACGAACCCCTCGGCCAGTGAACGCTCGTAGGCCTCGTCCGCATGCTCCAAGGCGTATTCCGCGTTGAACACGGGAATGCCCAGGTCCAGGTACATGTGCAGGTATTCCACGTATTCCCGGCTCTGGTCGGACTCGGTGGGAGTGTCATAGCCCTGGGGCTCGTCCCAATCATCCGTGGCGATGCCGTCAAAAAACACGTGTTCCTGGGCAATGCCGTCGATATACTCGACGAGATGCTCGCGGCCAAGGAGCAGGGCAGCCGCGTTCTGCTGGATGATCAGGAAGTCGGGGTTGCGCTCCTGGGCGTATTCCCGCATTTCAGCGATAAAGGTGATCATCTCCTCGGCAGGATCCACGCCATCAGCCTGGGCCGCGGCCATGACCTTGTCGTTCTCGAACCCTTCGACCCAGTCCAGGTAAATGCCGTCAAAACCGGACAGGATCACTTCATCGATGATGGATTCCCAGTCGCGGCCCTGGGCCGGATCCTCGCCCACGCCCCAGATGACCAGGTCCTTCCACTCGGGGTCCCAGTACTTGACCACATAGTTGCTTTCCCAGCCGTCAGGATCGACCTCTAGGATATAGCCGGGCCAGTCCCCGGGCAGGGGCTCGCCCGGCGTGAAGTCCGTGGACCAAGTCCAGTACCAGCGCCAGTCCTCGGCCTGGCCGATGTCGATGTAGGCGATGAGCAGCTTGCGGTGCACGCCGTCGCTGGCAGGGGTCTGCTTGAGCCGTTCTATGGCGCCTTCAGTGTCAAAGTAGCGGTCGTCGGAGGACCAGTCCGTGCGCGTGGGCTCCAGGACCAGCATGTCGTAGGAGGACTCGGCCAGGGCGTCGATGGCGCCGGGTTCGGTCAGGGCCTGGATCTGGTAGGCCCAGAACCTGATGTCGTCCAGGTCCATGGGGCCTTCCAGGGCCTGGGCCGGAACGCTGCAACACAAGAGGCAGAGAAGCAGGGACAGGATCAGAATATGTGGTTGCATGAGTATTCTCGCTGAAATTGTGTGGTGACAGGAAAATCCAGGGAATATCTGAATTGGGGATACCGGGTGCTCCAGCATACCGCGAAAACCTCTTTACTCCAACACACTCTTGAGCAGGAAAAAATACCCCAGGCCCAAAACCAAAAGAACCAGGCAGCCCAAGGCTATCTTGCGCCAGACCTTGGCCAGGTCAATGGCGAAATACTGGCAGGTGAGCAAAAAGCAGATGTGCATTGGCGAGGACATGACCCCGGCGAATCCGCAGAACCAGCCCAGGACCATGTACGCGGGCATGAGATGGCTGTTGCCGGTTTGCAGCACCAGTTCCACGAGCAGGGGGAACACGGCCCCGGCAAAGGCGATGGCAATGCCGCCCACCATGCCTACGAGAAAGGGCAGGATGGTGGCCGTGGTCAGCAGGGCGGCATTGCCATGGGCCATGGCCGCCACCTGTTCCACCGCGCCCGAGCCCAGCAAAATCTCCTTGAACACATAGATGGCCCCGACCACGAGCAGCAGCCGCACCAAACGCATGCGAAAAATCGACTTGTAGAGATGGGCCTTGGCGTCCGAGTTTTGGGCCGTAGCCACGACTATGGCCAGAAACAGGGCCGTGATGATCCCCCATTCGTGGGGGATGGCGGGGAACACCAGGGCCAGGGTCAGTTCCAGGCAAATCGCGCCGACAATGGCCGTGAGCAGGGGCAACCCAGCCCAAATGATCGCGCCTGCCGAAGAACGGACCGCTGCGTCCTCCGTGTCTTGGAGGGTGGGCAGGGGCAACTTGCCGGGACGCAGCAGGAACACCCAGCCGATGATAGCGAAAAAAACCGTGCCTGGCGCGCAGTACAGGAGCAGCACGGCCAGCTCCATGTCCGCCAGGGATGCGGCCAGGATCAAGCCGGGATACAAGGGCCAGCAAAACTCCCAGACATGGCGGAACCAGTAGTTGACTGCGGCCAGGGTGGCGGGATCAACGTCCATATCCTTCGACACATTGGCGACCATGGGCGCGGAAAAGACCGCTCCCCCAGGCATGGGCAACAAACCGATGAGCGCGGGGAAAAAAGCCAGGGCCAAACGTGGGCTGCGCATGCGGGTGCGTACGTGGTCCATGAACCGGGCGGCCTGGCCCGTGCTGTCCATGAGATGGCTGAGGATCAGGATAAGACCGACAATGGCGGCCAAATACAAGGCTTTGGCGCTGGACAACCCCAGCCAAGCCGACTCCAGCCAGCCCAGGGGCGACATGCCGAAGAACAGGGCCAAGAGCGCGCCGCCCAGGAGGATTGCCAGGTCGAGGCCCGCGCGAAAGCGCACGGCCAGCACCATGAACGCGAACACCGCGATGATTTTGAACAGGGGAAGGTATTCCATGGAAGCTACTCGACCCAGTGCAGGGTTCTGGCCACGGCCTTGTTCCAGCCGTCGTAAAGGGTTTCGCGGGAATCCGGGTCCATGGCCGAAATAAAGGTCCTGTCCTGCTCCCAGTTGCGGCGCAGGTCATTGAGATCGGTCCAATAATCCACGGCCAGCCCGGCTGCATAGGCTGCGCCCAGGGCCGTGGTCTCCGTGACCTTGGGGCGGATGACCGCGGTGTCCAGGATATCGGCCTGGAACTGCATGAGCAGGTCGTTGACCACCATGCCGCCGTCCACCTTGAGCGCGCTGAGGCGCACGCCCGAGTCCTTGGCCATGGCCTCCACAATGTCGCGGGTCTGGAAGGCGCAGGCCTCGAGCGCGGCGCGGGCGAGATGGGCCTTGGTGGCGTAGCGGGTCAGCCCGGCAATGACCCCTCTGGCGTCGGAACGCCAATGGGGCGCGAACAGCCCGGAAAAGGCCGGGACAACGTACACGCCGCCGTTGTCCTCCACGGAACGGGCCAAGGTTTCGACCTGGGCCGCGTCCCTGATCAATTCCAGATTATCACGCAGCCACTGGACCAGGGACCCGGCCACGGCAATGGAACCTTCCAGGCAGTACGTGGGCGGTTCATTGCCCAACTGGTAAGCCACGGTGGTAATCAGGCCGTGCCAGGACGGGGTAGGGGTGTTGCCCGTATTGAGCAGGAGAAAGCAGCCCGTGCCGTAGGTGTTCTTGGCCTCGCCCTTGTCAAAACAGGCTTGGCCCACCAGGGCGGCCTGCTGGTCGCCCAAGGCGCCGCACACCGGGACTTTGGCGCCCAGCGGACCGTCCGCGCCCGACTCCAGGGTATGGCCCCAGATCGAGGCGTCACTGGACGGAACAATGCGCGGCAAGATGGTGGCCGGAATGTTGAGCAGACTGAGAATGGATTCGTCCCAGGCCAAGGTGGCGAGGTCCATGAGCAGGGTCCTGCTGGCGTTGGTCACGTCAGTGACGTGCGCCCCGCCTTGGGGACCGCCCGTGAGCTTCCACACCAGCCAGGAGTCAATGGTGCCCGCCAGGACTTTGCCGGACTCGGCTGCCGCGCGCAGGCCTGCCACGTTGTCCAGGAGCCAGGCGATCTTGGGGCCGGAGAAATACGTGGCCACGGGCAGGCCGGTTGCCGCGCGGAACCGGTCCTGGCCGCCGTCGGCAATGAGTTGTTCGCACATGTCCCGAGTGCGGGTGCACTGCCAGACCACGGCGTTGTGCAGGGGGTCGCCCGTGGCCCTATCCCAAAGTACCACGGTCTCGCGCTGATTGCTCACGCCCAGGGCGGCCAACTGCCCACCGCTGATGCCGGCCTGTTCCAGGCCCTGGCCCATGAGTTCGCAGGTGTTGCGCCAAATTTCCATGGCGTCGTGCTCGACCCAGCCGGGCTGGGGAAAAATCTGGCCGTGTTCTTTCTGGGCCATTGAAATGATCCGGCCCGCACGGTCAAAAACCATGAAGCGGGTGCTGGTGGTTCCCTGGTCAATGGCGGCGACGTACTGGGGAGAGGCCATGGCGTTTCCTTGTCAGGTTGTGGGACGGTCAGGCCGGGGAAACAAAAAGCGCCTGTACAGGGCGCTTTCCCGGAGACTCCGGGGCGGACAGCCGGACGCGGAGCCCGGCGAGGGGGCGCGGCTAGAACTCGACAGTGCCGCCTTCGGCAGCGGCATGGATGTTCACGCCTATGTCCCGGTACTTCTTGCGAAGATCCTTGAGGATGGCGTCCAGGCCTTGGTCCGTGCGCAAGGGGTCGTGGTGGATGAGGTACAGCTCCTTGACCCCGGCCTCCTGGGCGATCTCAATGGATTTGTCGAAAGTGGAGTGGCCCCAACCGATCTTCTGGGCATACTCCTCGGTGGTGTATTGGGAGTCGGCCACCACCACGTCCACACCGCGCATGAAGTCCACGATGTTGTTGTGCTTGTCGATGATGATTTCCTCGTACTCCTTGTAGTCGTCGTCATCGTGGCTGTAGATGTTGCGGTAGGATTCATGGTCCCCGGTGTAGAACAGGGACTTTCCATTGCACTCGATCTTGTAGCCAAAACACAGCACGGGGTGGTTCATGAAGATGGTGGAGACCTTGGCCGCGCCCACCTCCACCACTTGGTTCTCGTTGAGGGTCACGTAGTCGATGGAGGATTTGAGTTCCGCTTCGCGTACGGGAAAGTAGCGGTACTCCATCTGCATGGACAAGGCGTCCTTGATGGTTTTGAAGGATACGGGGTCCGGAGTGCCGTAAATGGTGAAGGAGTTGCCCGGCACGAAAAGGGGAGTGAAAAAGGGCAGCCCTTGGATGTGATCCCAATGGGTGTGGGAAATGAAGATGGAGCAATCAAGAGGCATCTCTGGGAGCAGGGACATGCCCAAGGCACGAATGCCGGAGCCCGCGTCCAGGATGATCAGTTCACCGTCGTCGGTGCGGACTTCAATGCAGGAGGTATTGCCGCCGTAGCGAACCGTATCTTCCCCGGGTGTGGGTATGGAGCCTCGGGTTCCCCAGAATCGAATGAACATGGTCAATACGCTCGCATCCCAAGAGTCGACTATCAGGCGTGGATAAACACGTTGGCCTTGCTCAATTCCTCTTCCATATCCGGCAAAGCGGACATGATGCCTTCCAAGTCCATGGTCAATCTTTCTTGCATGGCCTTGGGCAATTGTTCCACCTCATATTCTCCGGCAAAGCCAAAGGCAAGCATTTTACACAACTGATTGGCGGCAAAAACACAATCTCCAAGCGGAACAGGGTCTTCCGTGAAGGGACTGTGGTGCAGGGCAATGCCTTGCACCAATGTCTCGGGCAGATCCCACTTTTCCGCGAGCAAGGCGCCGATATCCGCATGATTGGCCCCGAAGATCTCCAGTTCCGCGTCGTGCAGACTCATGAGCCCGTCTTGAACCATGGCCAGGGCCTGGCGGAACTCCTTGGGCATGTACAGGGCGAAGACCACCTTGCCGATGTCGTGCATCAAACCCACGGAAAATAAATCCTCGGGCTCGGCATCCGGCGTGAGCCGCATTTCGCCGATTTTCTGGGCAGCCGACGCCACGGCCAAGGAATGGGCCCAAAAGGCGTTCATGTCGAACTCGGCCTTGTTGGTCTTGGGCAGGGTGCCGATGG
>QZKZ01000198.1 GCA_004796465.1 Desulfovibrio sp. | reverse complement strand
GCTTCGTTGCTGAAAAAATCCATCGCTGCTGTCTTTATCCGTAAGGCTCGCAAGCGCTCGCCAACGGCTAAAGCAAAAGCTCATATATGTTAAATATAGCTCTGCTCTCTTCATCCGTAAGGCTCGCGGGGCTCGCCCAACGGCCAGGAAGGTCTTCGCTCTTGATTTTTTTTCGCGCCTTGTCAGCGAACAATTCTGCAAAGGTCTCTGAAAAGGAAATGAACGGAGGTCTCATAATCAAAAGATTATGTGGAAACTGGTTCAGTGGGCCCGCGCCGCAGGTGGTTGCGGGCGGCGAGCCATACGGCGTGCGCGGTCAGGGTCAGGGCCGCGCCCAGGAACCAGCCCGCCAGTACGTCGCTGGGAAAATGTTTGCCCAGGTATATCCGGGAAAAGCCCACCACCAGAGGCAGCAAAAACAGGATAAAAATCCAGGGCCGAAACCTGATCCAAAACAGCACCGCAGCCAAGGCGAACGCCATGGAATTGGAGGCGTGGGCCGAGAGGAACGAGGATCCCCGCACCTTGTCCGTGACAAAATCCTGGGGCAATTGGTGCCAGATGTCGTCCTCAAAGTACCAGGTTCCGGGCAGGAAATTGAGGGGCCGCACCCTACCCGAGAATTCCTTGATGATCTGGGCGCAGACATCGCTCAGGACCAGGGCCAGGCCGAACAGGACCAGCATTTCCAAGGCGCGGCGTTTTCCGCCGCGCCAGGCGGTGATGCCCAGAAGCAGGACCGCGATGATCCACAACAGCGAGCTCATGGACACGATGGGCATGAGAGCGTCGAACAGGGGATTGCGGGCGCTGTTGAAAAAGGTGAACAGCGCAGCGTCCCAGCCAGGTGCCAGAAAATACATGGGATCAGGCCTTGAGCTTCTTCAGGGTCCAGGCCATGTTTTGGCCCAAATCGCGCATGGTCTTCAGACCTTCCGCGTCGTTCTGCACGTCGCCCTTGTCCTTGCCCCGGCCCAGGTTCCAGTAGCTGGAGCCGATCACGATCATGTTGGCGATGAGGAAAAAGGCGTTCAGGGTCGAGAACACGTGAAAGGCCCCGGCGCGCCGTACAGCCACTACTGACGCGCCGACCTTGCGGGCGTAGAGATCGCCGTTGGCCCTGCCCACCATTCCTGTGCGCTCGATGAGCGCCTTGATGGTAGCGGTTGCGTCAGCAAAGTAAGTGGGAGATCCCAGGAGGATGCCGTCCGCTTCAATCATTTTTTCAATATACTCATTCATGTCGTCCTTGGGTCCGGAGCAGCGCTGGTCCTTGTTCTTGACGCATTTGTAGCAAGCAATGCAGCCGGACAAGGGTTTTCCGGCCAATTCGACCAATTCCGTTTCCACGCCGTTGGCGTTGAGTTCCTCCAGGACAGTGGACAGCAACTGAGAAGTATTGCCGCCCTTACGGGCGCTGCCGTTAAAGGCCACGACTTTCATGGGTATCCTCCACATGGATGGGTTGCAGGGTCTGCTGCTCGGCCCGGTTGGGCCATGGGCAACAGAAATAGCGAAAATCCGGGCCGTGGTCCATACTCGGCCAGGTGCATTTGTGGTGGAAACCTGGGCTTGCCTTGTTTGGGTTCGGGTCTTATGTACGTGTCGCCATGGAATACGAAGGCACGGTAATCAGGCCGCCCAGCGAGGCGCACAGCATTTTGCTCCAAGCGACCCTGGGCTGCTCCCACAACAAATGCGCGTTTTGCGGGGCATATAAGGACAAGCGGTTCCGGGTCCGTGATCCCGAGGCCTTGTCCCGGGACCTCGACTTTGCGGTGACCCACTGCAAGCGGCAACGCCGGGTGTTCCTGTGCGACGGCGACGCCCTGATTCTGCCTCAAAAAAAGCTCATTGCCTTGCTGGACGAGATCCGGACCAAGCTGCCCTGGGTCACGCGGGTGTCCACCTACGGCAATGCCAAGGCCCTGGTCCGCAAGAGCCTTGAGGAGCTAGGCGAACTGCGCGAAGCAGGTCTGCGCGTCGTGTACATGGGCCTGGAATCGGGCGATGATGTGACTCTCGCGGCCATGAACAAGGCCTCTACCGTAGAGACCATGATCCGGGAAGGCCGGAAGTGCCGAAAGGCCGGGCTCAAGCTCAACGTCACCGTGCTCCTGGGGTTGGCCGGGCCCGAGCGCAGCAGGGAACACGCCGAGGCCACTGGCAAGGCCCTGACAGCCATGGACCCGGAGTACGCAGCCGCACTGACCCTGATGCTCATCCCCGGCACCCCTCTTTTCGGGCGCCACGAGGCCGGGGAGTTCACCCTGCTCGATTCCACGGCCATGCTCGCGGAGCTGCGGGCCATGCTCGCGGCCACCCACATGAGCCGGGGCCAGTTTTTCGCCAACCACGCGTCAAACTATCTGCCGCTGGTGGTGCGCATGCCCTCGGGCAAGGAAGCTGCCCTGGAACGGATCGACCAAGCACTAGCCGGGGAGGTCGAGCTGACTCCAGAAGGGCTCAGGCGCTTGTAAAAAACACTTGCCAAGGCTCATCTGATTGAGTAGTGAAGCACGTTTCCACGGAGAGGTGACCGAGCTGGCCGAAGGTGCACGATTGGAAATCGTGTGTACCGGCAAAACCGGTACCGAGAGTTCGAATCTCTCCCTCTCCGCCAGATGACAACGGGGCTATATGCCCCGTTTTTTCCCGGGATTTGCTGGTGAACCGCAAGCGGACCAGCCCAACCCCTCCCGGGTTCTCATATAGCAGCGGCGGTTCTCCGCTTGAATCCGCCGCCAGTGGAGCCGGACGGCAGGAACGCTGCCAACCCCGTCAGGCCAGAAATGGAGCAGCGGTAACAGTTGTTTCTGGGTGGACGGCTCCACTAAAGGGCGCGAGAATTTTGCCTCGCGCCCTTTTTCATATTTTGGGGTGACACCATTTCTGTATTCGTGTAACCAAAGCACACGAAATCTGGATGGGTATTTATTCAGCGCACGTAAAACCTGGAGTGATGTGTATGAGAACCGCAACGTTGCTTGGAACCGTTCTTGCGATCATCTTGGTCTCGGCCCCGGCGTGGGCCCACTTCGGCATGGCCATCCCCTCCTCGGACGAGGCCACGCCCCAGGAAAAGACCCTGACCGTGACCTTTTCCTTTTCCCACCCCATGGGCGGTGAAGGCATGGAACTCGTGCAGCCCAAACAAGCGGGCGTCATGTTTGAAGGGGAGATCACCGACCTGCTGGGCAGCCTGACCCAGACCCAAGTCATGGATTTTCCGGCCTGGGCCGTGGACTACACCTTTGCCAGGCCCGGCGCGTATTCCTTTTTCATGGAGCCCCAACCCTATTGGGAGCCTGCCGAGGACGTGTCCATCATCCACTATACCAAGGTGATCGTGCCCGCGTTCGGTGGTGAAGAGGGCTGGGACGAGCCCGTGGGCCTGCCCACCGAGATCGTGCCCCTGCTGCGGCCGTTCGGCAACTACGCGGGCAACGTGTTTGTCGGCCAGGTGCTCATTGACGGCGCGCCCGCCCCTAATGCGGAAGTGGAAGTGGAGCTCTACAACCAGGCCGGGTATACCTTGCCCACTGCGTACCATGAGACCCAAGTGATTTTTGCCGATGAAAACGGCGTGTTTGTGTTTGCTTGCCCCAAGGCCGGCTGGTGGGGATTCGCGGCCCTGAGCGAGGCCCCCTACACCCTGACCGACCCGGACGGCAATGAAAAGGGCGTGGAATTGGGCGCTGTGCTCTGGACCTATATGCACGATTACCAATAGCCGAGAGGGAAAATCCTCAATAAAAAAGGCCGGGGCGTTTCGCTCCGGCCTTTTTCGTGGCGCAGGGGCCGCGATTTAGTGTTTATGATCGTGGGAATGGTCGTGGGAATGATCATGGCTGTGGTCATGATCGTGCGTATGGTCATGGGAATGGCCGTGGGAATGATCATGGCTGTGGTCATGGTCATGCTGGGTTTTGAGATACTTCTGGAATTTGCTCTCTTTTTGCGGGCCGCAGCCGCAGTCCTTGCACATGTGGGCCTCCTGTTCTCCTGAGATGTCGCCACTATTGGCGTTGCTGGATTCGATTTGGTACGGCAACACCTGGGTGGCACGGTTATGTAATTCGTATCACCAGGCCAATCCCCTGTCCAGCCGGGAATCCAAGATAATTACTCGTCACCGGGGTCAAGGATATCTCCGCTGCGGGCCTGATCACGGGCCGCCATGCGCAGCAAGACAGCCACGGTGTCGCCCAAGGCAACGGCAAGGGCCGAGCCCAAGCCCGCCCCTCCACATGTGAACCACACGGCCCAGGACCAGGGAAAAGCGAGCAGGACGAGCACCAGGCCCATGAATCCTCCGGCCAGGGAGCCCAAGGCCACGGCGCTGTTCAAGTCCGGCGTTTCCATCAGGGAGCGGTCCTTGTTCTTGACCAGGGTCCATATGTAACGGCCCACCATGCCCACAAGCGCGCCGAGCACCCCGGCCACAAAGACCAGAACCACGGCCAAGCCCACCAGGGCCAATGCGGCTCCCAGGGTTCGAGATTCACCGTATTGCCAGCTGATCAGGCCGGAAAGCATGGTCACACAGCTTGCCAAAACAACGAGGCGCAACGTTATCTTTTGGAGTATGACATGTTCTTGGGTCATGGCGGCGCAGGGGGCTGTGTGCGGGCCTTATTCCCGCTCAAAAGCTGTGAAAATCTATCATGTCGAGGTAGTTTACAAAACCCGTATAAGACGGCTATACATATCACGCTGGGGTGAGAATCGCCCTTATTCCAGAGTCCTGACGTCAAGTTGAACCGAGTGCGGGAGGAATTCGATGAAAGTGCTCATCGTGGAAGACGATTTCACGAGCCGCAAGTTGTTGCAAACCATTTTATCGCCTTACGGTGACTGCGACATCGCGGTGAACGGCAAGGAAGCCGTGGAAGCCTTTTCCCAGGCCTACGCTTCGGACGCCCCCTATGACTTGATTTGTATGGACATCATGATGCCGGAAATGGACGGCCAGGAGGCCCTCAAGCAGATTCGGACCATTGAGCGGGAATCCGGCGTTCGCGGGGCAGGTGAAGTCATGGTCATCATGACCACGGCTCTGGACGACCCCAAGAACGTGGTGGAGGCCTATTATAAGGGCGGAGCCACGTCCTACATCCCCAAGCCCATTGATAAGCAACTGTTTATCCACTTGTTGCGCAACCTGGGGCTCATCGCCTGATAGCCCCCGGAGTCCATATGCCCCGTTGTGTCCTTGTCAGCTTGGCATGTTTTCTTATGGTGCTGTTCATTGCGCCCACGGCCTCGGCCGGATGGCTTGATAATGCGGGATCAGTGGACCCCGTCCAAGCCCAAGGCCGGATGAGCGATACCCCGGCCCGGGGAGGGCAGGAGATGCCCAGCGGATTTATCGGCTCCCTGCTCTCGGGCGAGGAGTTCACCGGCCTGAACATCCTCGACTTTTTGGCCCTGGGCATGATCATCTTTTTCGTGGCCAGGATGCTGGGCCGCTCCAACGTGGATCAGGATGGCAACCCCAAGGACCTGGACGAGGACAGCGACGCTTTTCGGCGGGCCAGAAGCGCCTGGAAGTTTTTTGAAGGCGACTCCCAAGATACCGATACGGCGGAGCGCAAGGCCAAGGTCTCGGAACTCAGGCCAGATCCCGCGCCTCCCCAGCCCCCCCAAGCGCCGAGTCCTTCCGACGCGGCCCAAGCCGTGGACACCTCGGGCTTTGGCCCGGACTATATCAAGGAAATGGGCGGGGTGCCCCAGGATTTCAACGTGTCCGAGTTCATGGAAGGGGCCAAGCTGGTCTTTGCCCGGCTGCAGGATTCCCTGGCCCAGGGCGATCTGGAGGACATCCAGGAGTTTGCCGTGGGCTCGGCCCTGGTGGAGTTTTCGCAGCGGATCAAGTCCCAGTCCCAAAGCGCTCCCGTGACCGTGACCTCGCTGGGCGGCAGGCTTTTGGGCGTGACCGAGCACGGCGACACGCTGGAAGCGGAAGTCTATTTTGACGCCATTCTCAGCCGGGGCCGCGACCGATCCTCGGTGCGCGAGATCTGGAGATTCCGTAAGCCTGCTGACGACGCCAAGGCAATGTGGCTTTTGGAAGACCTCGAAGCCGTCCAATAGTTTTCTTTTCCGGAAAGAAACTCTTAAAAGATCGGCGTACCGTTCTCCAGGAGATCGGCGCGCAGCAGTTCGCGCATGCGGCGGCAGACCGGCCCGGGCTTGCCGTCGCCAATGGGCTGCTTGTTGAAGCTGACCACGGGCAAGGCGTCAATGGTGGTGCCCACCACCATGAATTCCTTGGCCGCCAGGATCTCTTCCTCGCTGAACGAGCAAAAACAGGTCTCCACCTCGCCCTTGAGCAGCTCAATCCCCCGCAGCAGGGTAGTACCGGCCAAGGAGTTGGTAAAGGTGGGCACATGGATGACCCCGGCCTGGTCCACGATGCAGCAGTTCTCAGTGGAGCCTTCGGCCAGAAATCCGTTGTCGTCAAAACACAAGCCAAAATCAAAGCCCTTTTCCTGGGCCTCGCGCTTCATGAGCATGTTGGGCAGGTAGTCAATGGATTTGATGGTGGCCATGTAGCTCTGTTTGGCCGGGATCGAAGAGCGGTAGGAGGTGACCCCGCGTTCGTAAGCGTCCTCGCCCTTGGGGTGCAGGGCGTAGGCCACCAGGTACAGGCTGGGTTCCGGGCACTCCTTGGGGTCGATGCCGAAACCGCCGGGGCCCCGTCCCAACAGGATGCGCACCAAACCTTGCTGGGCTTCACCGGCCCGCGCCACTTCCAACACCAGTTCGCGCAGCTTCTCCCAGGGGCAGGGCGGCTCCAGGAAAATGGCTGACGACGACCGCTGCATGCGCTCGATGTGCGGGTCCAACTGGTAGAGCTTGCCGTCGATGTATTTCA
Organism: Desulfovibrio sp.; assembly: GCA_004796465.1. Taxonomy (GTDB): domain Bacteria; phylum Desulfobacterota; class Desulfovibrionia; order Desulfovibrionales; family Desulfovibrionaceae; genus MADRE1. The sequence goes on along the minus strand of QZKZ01000198.1, from coordinate 9,946 downwards.
GGGTTTCGAACACGCCGTCGCCCCGGTGCACCAAGTGATCGTCCAGGGGGATGAGCATCAGTTTGGGATCGCGGCAGATCGCGCCAACGCGGTGTTCGTAAAACGCAAGCACATCCTCCTGGCCGGGTCTGGGCAGGTCGAACATGTGTTGGGCATAGGTCTCGGAATCAAGAACAGGAATCATGAAAGCCTCGTATGAGGGGGAGTAAAAGGAAACGGCCCGCCCAGAAGGGCTCCGGGCGGGCCGGAATGGATCTAGAAAAAGACGTTGGGGTCTTCCACGCGCAGCAGGTCGCGCTCAAGCAAGGTCTCGGCAATCTGTACCGTGTTCAGTGCCGCGCCCTTGCGGATGTTGTCGGACACGATCCACAGGTTGAGGCCGTTATCTATGGTCTCGTCCTCGCGGATGCGGCCCACGAAGGTCTCGTCCTCGCCCGCGCTGTTGATGGGCATGGGGTAGATGCCTTCCTTGGGATTGTCGAGCACGGTTATGCCGGGCGCCTGGGTCAGGATCACCCGGGCCTCCTTGGCCGTGAGCTTGTTTTCGAACTCGATGTTCACGGATTCGCTGTGGCCGTAAAACACCGGTACCCGCACCGTGGTCGCCGTGACCTTGATGTTGTGATCCCCCATGATCTTGACGGTCTCGTTGACCATCTTCATCTCTTCCTTGGTGTAGTCGTTGTCCAGGAACACGTCGATCTGGGGCAGACAGTTGAAGGCGATGCGGTGGGGATACACCGAGGCCTCGGGATCCTCCATGTTGAACATCTTGCGCACCTGGGTCTCCAACTCGGTGATGGCCTTTTGGCCGGAGCCGGACACGGCCTGGTACGTGGAGACCACGACCCGCTTGATGGAGGCGGCGTCGTGCAGGGGTTTCAAGGCAACCACCATCTGGATGGTCGAGCAGTTGGGATTGGCGATGATCCCGTCGTGCCAGTCCAGATCATCGGGATTGACCTCGGGCACCACCAGGGGGCAGCGGTCGTCCATGCGCCAGGCGCTGGAGTTGTCCACCACCACGCAGCCGGACTGGGCCGCGAAAGGCGCGAATTTCTCCGAAGTTCCGCCGCCCGCGGAAAACAGGGCCAAGTCAACGCCCTTGAAAGAGTCCTCGGTGAGCTCGGTGACAGTGAGGTCGCCCCCGGCAAAGGGCACGGTAGTGCCTGCCGAGCGAGCCGAAGCCATGGGGATGACTTTGCTCGCCGGAAAGCTCCTTTGTTCCAGAATGCTCAACATTTCACGGCCAACGGCGCCTGTTGCGCCGGCCACCGCCACCACGGGTTGCTTGCTCATTGTACTGCTCCTTGCCGGTTGCAAGCGGTTGAAAGATCAGGCCTCGGCCACGCCCTTTTGCTGCAGGAACTTGCCCAAGCCCTTGTCCATGCCGTTGATATGTTGGAACCACCAGTCCACCAAGTAATTGAGCAGCTCGATGGTGATGGAGTCCTTGCCTTCCACATAATCCAGGAGAAAGGAGACCACCTTTTCAAAAAACTCCTGGTGCGCTTCCAAGTGCGCAATATAATCCGGATACTCGTTTTCGAACTGGCGCATGTACCGTTCTTCGGTCTCAAAATGGTACCTGCCGTAATCATTGATTTGGCTGATGGTCTCTTCCAGGATTTCCTTGTCCGTGCCTTGGGCGAAAGATTGGCACAAGGTGTTGAGCACGCCGGTCAGGTATTCGTGCTGCTCGTCGATCTCGGCAACGCCGATGTTCATTTCCATGTCCCACTGAAACTCATTCATGACATTCCCCTTGGAACAAGCTGTGTTTTCGAGGTGTCCGCCACCACCCTCGGCAGGGATGAAGAGAACCTGTTTTCCGCTGGAAGCGGCCATGGGAAGAATACCGCTCTACGGCATCCCCGTGCCAAGGGCAACCGCTTTTCGCGGGCTACGGCCCTTTCCCGGTGTCCAGCCACACGGGCAACGAGGGCTTGCATTTTTTCAGATTTCCAGGGAACAGTAAAGGAGCGCCATACACAAGGACACGCCACTATGCTCCATTCACGTTTTTTTTTCCTTTTGCTTCTGACGGGCTTGCTCGTTGTATTCAGCTCAAGCGCGGCCATGGCCTGGGAAGAGGCCGTGGTGCTTTCGGCCAGCGTGGGCACGGGCGAGGACGATCCGGACTGGGTGGTCCAGGCCCAGGTTTTTCCCACCGAGGCCGAGGCATGGGAGCTCTCCGATTCCCTCTTGGCCAAGGGCTTGGAGCCCTATGTGTTCGCTGCTGCCGATGAAGCAGGCATGTTCCGGTACAGTGTGCGCCTCGGCGTGTACGAGACCTTGTACCATGCCATCAAGGCCTCGGCAGAGTTCCAGGGCCACTGGGAGCTGGACGCCGGAGTCACGGAAGACGGTTCTTTTGAGCCTCTTAGCCTGACGGACAAGGTCTTTTTTCTTCAGGTCATGGCCCTGTCCCTGCCCGAGAAAGTATCCGAGGCAGTGGCCGAATACCAGGCCAAGGGCTACGCTCCGGGCGTGGTCAAGCTCCTGGAGGCCGGGCAGGAATGGTCCATCGTGTACGTGGACGCTTACGAGGACTTCAGCGAGGCGGATCAAGCCGCAACCGAGTTCCGCAGCCGGGAAAACAGCCGCTGTTACCTGATCATGATGGACAGGGCGCTTTTTGACGAGCGCAACGTCACGGACTGAGGGGCCTTGCTACCCCAGTTTGATCCCGTCCATGATCCGCAAGCAGGCCTCGGCTTTGTTCAATGTATAGAGATGCACGCCGGGCGCGCCCTTGGTCAACAGGTCCTCAATTTGCGCCCTGGCGTGGGCGATGCCCACATCCTTGGCCGCTTCAACCCCACCCTTGGCCTCTGCCGCTTCCAAGGCCTCAATGAATCCCTCGGGGATGCTTGAGCCTGACAAGCTCACGGCCCGCTTCAGGGTATTGGGTCCGAGCACGGGCAGAATCCCCGGCACGATGGGTTGGGTAATGCCCGCGTCCCTGCACTTGTCCACGAACGCGAAGTAGTGGCTGTTGTCGAAAAAGAGCTGGCAAACAGCGAACTGCGCACCCTTGTCCAGCTTGTCCTTGAGAAAACGAATGTCATCCGCCAGGGATGTCGCCTCTTGGTGCTTTTCCGGATAGCAGGCCACGCCCGCGCCCATGGCCGGGAACTCCTTGGCCATGAATTCCACAAGGTCCGAGGCGTGCTGGAAGTCTTCGCTGTCCGGCACGAAGGTTTCCTGTCCCTTGGGTGGGTCACCGCGCAGGGCCAAGACATTGTTGATGGACGCATTTTGCAGGGCAGTGAGGTATTCGCCGATGGACTGCTTGGATGCGCCCACGCAGGTCAAGTGGGCCATGGGCTCCAAGCCCAGCTCCTGCTTCATGCGGGTCACGATCTCCAGGGTGAAGTCCCGGGTGGAGCCGCCTGCGCCGTAGGTCACGGACACGAACATGGGGGCCAGGACCTTGAGCTTATCCACTTCGGCAAAAAAGTCGGGCCACTTGTCTTTTTCCTTGGGCGGGAAAAACTCCAGGGATATGAATGGGCCACTAGTGGCCATCAAGTCCACAATACGCATACAGACCTCATTGGTTGTGGGTTGGGGGCGCGTCTTTCTTGTTCAGGCGGCGGATGATCTCGGCGTCAGCAGGCAGGAAGGGATACTCAAAAGCATCGGCCGGGGTCAGCCAAGCCAACTCTTGGCCCTCCAGGGATGCGGGCGAGCCGGAAAAGTCGCGGATCTGGAAAAAATGCAGGTTTACGTGCAAGTGCTCGTACTTGTGAAATTTTTTTTGCCACAGCTCGGCTTGCGCCACTTCAAGGTCAAGTTCTTCCTTGAGTTCCCGGCCCAGGGCAGCGAGCAACTCCTCCCCCGGCTCCACCTTGCCGCCGGGAAATTCCCAATATCCGGCCAAGGGTTTACCCTGGGGCCGCTTGACCGCGAGAAACCGTTCGCCTTGCCACAGAATTCCCGCTACCACGTCGACTTCAGGCGGTTGGGACGGAGATCTGGGGGCACTGGTGTTCATGGCGCAACTCGAAAAGCAGGGGAAGACAGTGGTAGGAGGTTTGCGCGGGGAAATCAAGGGGCAAGGCGAGAAATCAGCGCACAAGAGCCCGTGCCGCCACGGACCACTTGCGCGACTTGCCCTTTTCATTGAGCACCAGGTACTTGACCGCCAGATTGGCCACTGGGCAGCTATGATTGGGCACGATGCGCACCCGTTCGCCCAGGTCCGGATCCCAGCCCGAGTCCGGGTCGCGGCGCAGGAAGCCGTGCTCCTCGGACAACTTTTCCACCACCAGGGGCTGACCTGCCATATCCCTGTCATCCAGGGACCATGCCTGGCCAAAACCATGGCCATTGGAGCCGCCATGTGCGCCCATGTCAGAACTCAAGGTCTTGGAGCCGCAGTCCAGGATGCAGTAGGTGTCGTTTTTGCTGACCACCGAGGCCAACACGGTAAGGGCCACGTCTCGATATTGAGCCAGGCCGAGGCGGACGCAGGTGGAGTCCAGAAATACGTAGTTGCCGGGCCGGATTTCAGTTGCCGGGCCAAAGTCCTTGGTAGCGAGCACCGTGGGCGTTGCCCCCACGGACACCTCACGCACGGGCAAGCCTGTGGCTTCGATGCGCTCCTTGGCCAGGGCCATGCAGTGTGCTTCTTCCTGGGCCACGGCCTCGGCTTCCGCCGCATTGGTCGCTGAATACACCTGTCCCGCATGGGACAAAATACCGGTGAAGCGCAGTCCCGGCGTGGACGCGATCAGCTTGGCCAGTTCAACCGCATCGGCGCTGTCCGGAGCTACGCCGCAACGGTGCAGGCCCACGTCGATCTTGAGCAGGACCCTCAGTTCCATGGTCCGTCGCTTGGCCGCCGCGCTCAAGGCCTTGACGCCCGCCTCGGAGTCCGCCACAAAGCGCATGCCCGTGGACCGCTTCTTGGCCGCTTTGAGCAAACGGTCCAGCTTCTTGGCTCGGAGCAGGGGATAGGCCAGGGTCAGGCTGGGGATGCCCGCCTTGATGAACACCAGGGCCTCGTCCACCTTGGCCGTGGTCACGCCCGCAGCCCCGGCCTCCAACTGCATGATCGCGATTTCCACGCACTTGTGGGTCTTGATGTGCGGCCTGAGCGCCACCCCGGCTGCTTCCGCCCGGGCCTGCATGTTCCGGATGTTGGCGGCAAGGCGGGAACGGTCCAGGACGAGGCGTGGAGTGTCGGCAGCGAGCAGGGTCCGCTTGAGGTCGGGCATTATGTTCTCCAAGGAAAAGAGGATGTTCGGGCAACCCCTTGACGAGGGCCGGACAATGGGCAAGAGTTCCCTGTTGCGGTCGACCCGCACAAATTCATACAAGGAATTCCACACATGACGCAATCAACAATCTCCACTCCCGTGGCAGCGGTGCACTCCCTGGCGTGGACCGCGTGCATGGCCGCGCTCATCAGCGTGGGCGCGTTCCTCATGTTCCCCATTTTTGCCGTGCCCTTTACCATGCAGACTTTTTTTGTGCTTCTGGCTGGATTTATTCTTGGTCCTGTGCAGGGAGCCCTGGCGATCATTCTGTATATTGCCGCTGGTCTGGCTGGGCTGCCGGTGTTTTCCGGCGGAAAATCAGGCTATCTTGCCCTGGTCGGCCCCACGGGCGGTTTTTTCCTCGGCTTTTTGCTGGCCGTTCTTGCCACGGGCCTGGCTTCACAGCGGGGCAAGGAGAGCGCCAAGGTCAAAGGGCCAGTGGTGCTGTTTGTGTACGGGCTGGTCGCCCTGGTGCTGCTCTTTGCGCCGGGCATCCTCTGGTTCCACCAGTGGATGGAAGGCAAGCTGACCCTGTGGGAAGCCACTGCCGCCATGGGGCCCTTCTTCGGCCTGGACATCATCAAGCTGATCGGCGCGGTGACAGCCTACCGATTTCTGGTCCGGCAAAGGCTTACTCCGCTTTGATCAAAGTCGACGCAGTATCTTTTGCCTACCCGGGCGACCCCCTGACCGGCGAAAGGCAGGAAGCGGGAGCGCTCCGCGATGTGAGCCTGTCAGCCGGGCCCGGCGAACTGGTTTGCGTGGCCGGGGCCAATGGCAGCGGCAAGTCCACCTTGCTTCTGCTCCTGGCCGGGCTGTATGCTCCGAACAGTGGGACAGTGACCGTGGGGCCTTACACGAGCCCGCGCCAGGCGGACAAGCTGCGATTGGTCGCCGCCCTGGCCATGCAGGACCCGGACTTGCAGATATTGGGCGCCACTGTTGAGGAAGACCTTTTCCTGGGCCGCGACCCCAAGGACGAGCAGGACAAAACCGCTGTGTCCGCCATGGCCAAGCGCTTCGACATGGACCAACTTATGGACCGGCCCGTGCAGGCGCTCAGCCACGGCCAAAAGCGCAAGCTCTGTTTGGCCGCGGCTCTCCTTGCCACGGGCCAGGGCGATGAACCTATTTCGCTGTTATTCGACGAGCCTTTCAGCGGCCTGGACTATCCAGCAGCCCTGGAAATGCGGGACATGCTCCGGGCCAACCAACAAGCCGGGCACACGCAGATCGTCACCAGCCACGACCTGGAACCCATTGTGGACCTGGCGGACAAAGTTGTGGTGCTGCATGCAGGGCAAGTGGCCCTGTCCGGCGCGCCTGGGGATGTCCTGGACCGGGTCGCCCAGTTCGGGGTGCGCCAACCCTGCGCCTGGCAAAGGGACACGAGCATAGAACCCTGGGCGTAAACACAGCACTTCCAAGCAAAAAAGACCGCCGCCTCCCCACAAGGGAAGCGGCGGTCTTTTTATTTTGGAAAGCAGTGTGCGTTAGGAACCAAGCAATTCGTTGACCTTGGTCATGACCTCAAAGGCGTCGGCCACGTAGAGCACGTCAGCCTTGCCCTGGGCCCAGCCGCAGCCCTCATCGAGGTTCACGGCGCGGCGCTCGGTGATGAAGCGCCAGCCCACCACATGCGGTTCCTCGCCGTGGCAGCAAGTGGCCAAGCCCTTAGCGTGGCGGGGGGTGGAGCCGGTCTGGCCCACCTGGTGCAAGTGGCTCAGGAAGGACAACACTTCCTGGCCTTCGCCGCCCAGGTCCACCAGGGACTTCGATGACCCCAAGGAAGCCTTGGCCTGGTCCAGGAAGCCGAGGATAAGCTTTTCCGCGCCCCCAACGTTGGTCTGGCCGTCAGCCTGCTTCTTGGTCCAGCCCGCCCCGGCCACGAACAGCATTTCCGCGTCGGGCCGGATGGTCTGCTCGTCAGCGGACGGGGCCAGCACGCCTTTGACCGTGGTGTTGGTGGCGGCGTCAGCGGATACCGCCTCAACACTGGGCGAACCAGCTTCGCCTTCCCAGGCCGGGAAGCAGCCCGGCGACAGGGTGATCACCCAGGGCCTCTGGCTGCGGGTCATATTGCTGAACATGCGCTGACGGTAATACCAGCGGGTGGCCACCACACTACCGCTGTCAACGGCCAGGGCCGTGACCTGGGTGTCGGCGCGGCCGCCAGCGCGCTGGGCAGCGCCGGGCAGGGAACGGGCCAAACGGGAGGTGGCCGGAGCCAGGACCAGGGTTGCGGAGGCGGCCTGAATCAGGGCCACGGCAGCGGCAGTGTCCGTGGAATAGCGGGACTGGCCGAAGTCAGGGCCGGACACAGCAAAAAACTTCTCCGCGCCGCAGCCGCCAATGGCGTTGGCCGCTTGGGTCACGTCCTCGCCGATGAGCCCCACGGAAAAACCCGCGCCCAGGTCGGACGCCAGGGACGCGGCAGCGCCCAGGGCCTCCAGGGCGGTCTTGGACAGGGAGCCGTCAGCCTCGGTATGGGCAAGATAGAGCAAAGTTTCCATATATATTTATCCCTTATGGTTAACCACGAATCCAATCCACCAGTTCCTTGGCGATGTCTTGGGCTGGGGTGTCCTTGACAATGCGGGTCTCGCGGACCTGCTTGGGCAGCTCAACAGATTTGAAGTCCACGCCCTCGGCAGCCACGGCTGTGGCCGGAGCGCGTTGGATCGCGGGCATGTTCTTCTGCATGTTCTGCATGCCGATTTGCGGGTTGTTGGGCGGCTCGGGCAGGGAACCTGTGGCCCAGCCCAGCACGGCAGGAGCCCCGGCGCAGCTCGATTCCAGGTATGCGCCGCCTTCGATGCGCTCAAGCACGGTAAAGCCGTCGCCCTCGGGCGTGATCTTGTCCACGCCCTGGAACTGGTCCGTGATGCCCAGCAGCTCGCCCACGATCTGCAGAGTGGCGGAAGCGCCGCGCGAGGCTGACTGCCAGCCGCCAAACAGCAGCAGTTTCGACTTGTCCAGGCCGTCGATACCTTCGATGGCTCCGGCCAGGGCTTGGGCGGTCTCAAAGGCCTCGGTAAAGCCGCCTGCCGGGCCGTCCAGCACCACCAGGTCAAAGGGGGCCTTTTGGGCCACGCTCATCATGACCTGTTGCAGCTTGGCCTTGGGGCCGAGGCTCACCAACCAGACCTTGCTGTTCGGCACGTTGGCCGCCAGGTTCGCGGCTTCGTATAGGGCGTGTCCAGCCCAGGGATCAAGCACGGCGGGCAGCATCATTTCGTTCTTGAGCGCCCAGCCCGTGGGGCCTTGCATGGGCTCCAAGGTCTGCAGGGGGTCGGGCACGATGCTGCCGCAGACCACGATGTGAAATCCACTCATTGAGGTACTCCTTGTTGGCGTGCGCCGTCTCGCGGCGAACTCAGTTCTCGGCCGAATGCAAGCCCCCGGATCCGGCCAGGAACTCCACATTGGTCAGTTCCTCGTCCTCGGGATGGGACTTGCTGCAGTTCCACAGGCATGCGCCGCAATGCACGCATTTTTCCCGGTCAAACAGCGGGACGCCGCCCTCGGGGTTGGCCGTGATGGCTTGGCCCGAGCAGGCCTCGATGCAGACCTTTTCCTTGCAAGCCTCGCAGCGGGCCGGGTCAGCAAAGACCACGTGGTCGCGGTACCCGGGCATGGCCTGGACCTTGCCGCCCATGAGCAGGGCGTCCTGGTGCGACACAAGCAGTTGGCCGTCCAAGGGAATCTCAGGCCAGCCCACGCGGTTCATGATTTCATTGTGCAGGCCCACGCCCTTGGCTTGCGTTTCCTGGCGTATGGCCTCTATTTCGTCAGGAGTCAATTTCCCCTTGAAATATTTTTCCAGGCTGGGGATGCGGTCCTGGGGTTTCTTGACAGAAGCGGGCCAGTTGACCGCGCCCTTGGTGTATCCAGCCAAGGCCATGCCGAACAAGCCGCGCAAAAATCCTTTTTGGAAGCCGTCACGAGCCTTGCGCGCCACCTTGCCTTCCTTGTTCACCCAGGAGGAACGGCGGCGGGCCACGTAGGCCTGGTCAAGGTTGTCCTTGGTAAAGGGCTTGTCCGCCTTGAGCAGCTCCAACACGCCCTCGCCCAGGAGCACGCCCGTGGTCCAGGCCTCGTCCACGCCCGAACCCGTGAGCACGTTGGTCGAGCCCGAGCCCTCGCCGATGCGGGCAAAGCCGTTGCCCGCCAAGTGGGGCTCCCCGCGCATGCCAGACTCTTGCAAACTTTTCGCGCCCCAGGAGCGCAGCGTGCCGCCCTCGAGGTGCTTCCAGATGGCGGGGTGCAGCATCCAGTGCTGGAGGTAGCGGTACGCGGTGCGGGTCGGGCTGTCGAACCAGGAGGGCACGAAAATGCCCAGGGAGGCCACCCGGTCCGGGTGTACGTAGAGAAAACCAAAAATCTCCGGCTCTGGATAGCCAAAGGTGTGGACAACAGTGCCCGGCTCCAATTCGCAGCTCTCGGGCAGGTCCACCACCATCTTCATGCCCACGGCCCAGTCCCGCACGTGGTTGCCCTCGGGCAGGCCCAGCTTCTTGTCGATAACCCGGCCCACAGGACCTACCGGGCCGTCGCCAATGACCGTGAGCGCGGCCTTGATGTCCATGCCGGGCATGAAACCGGCGTCAGGATCGCCCTGCTTGTCCACGCCCTGGTCGGCCAAGCGAACGCCCGTGACCGCGTCGCCGTCCATAAGC
>QZKZ01000289.1 GCA_004796465.1 Desulfovibrio sp. | reverse complement strand
GACCAAGGGGCGTTCGCCCTGCCTTGTATCAGCGTTCGCCCCGGCCTGGGATGCGGATGTCGTATTTCTTAATCTTGTAGTGAATGGCCCTGCGGCTGATGCCCAGGATGTCGGCGGCAGCGGTTTGGACCCAGCCCGCTTGTTCCAGGGCCTTGATGATGGCCTGTTTTTCGCTCTCGTCCAGGGACATGGCCTCGCTGCTTACTCCGGCGGGCCCTGTTTCCCCATCCCCACCGATACTCATATCGACAGCTTCCAACTGGAGATCGTTTACTGCCAGGCTGTTGCCGTTGCAGAGCACGATGCCCGCCTCAATGGCATGCTTGAGTTCCCGCACGTTGCCGGGCCAGGGGTAGCCGACTAAATAATCCATGGTCGTCTGGGACACGGGCAGGGGCTCCTTGTTCTGGGCCCGGCAGTATTCCGCCACAAAACGCTCCACGAGCAGCGGGATGTCTTCCTTGCGCTCGCGCAGGGGAGGGATGCTCAAGGCCACGCCCTTGAGCCGGAAATAGAGATCCTCGCGAAAGCTCCCTTCCCTGACCATGGTTTGCAGGTCCGCGTTGGTGGCGGCCACCACCCGGCACTTGACGCTGATCTCCTTGGTGTCGCCGATGCGGCGGATGGTATGCTCCTGGAGAAAACGCAGCAACCGGGTCTGCATCTCGGGCGACACATTGCCCACCTCGTCGAGGAACAGGGTGCCGCCCTTGGCTTCCTCGATCAGGCCCTTTTTATCGCGCACAGCGTGGGTGAACGAGCCCTTGACGTGACCAAACAGCTCGCTTTCCAGCAGCGTCGCCGGCGTGGAGCCGCAATCCACGATGACCAGGGGGCCGTCCGGGTTGGGGCCGTGCTCGTGCAGGAGCCGGGCCACCATCTCCTTGCCCGTGCCGGACTCGCCGACCATGAGCACGTTGACTTCGCTGGGCGCGACCCGTTCTATGAGCGTGTAGAGCTTGCGCATGGACGCGCTTTTGCCGCCCCAGAGCACCCGAGACAGGGGTGAGGGATCCCCCGGGGCCTTGCCCTGGTCTTTCCTTTCCAGCAACCCCTTGACCTTGGCCACCAGTTCCTTGCCGTCAAAGGGCTTGGTCAGGTAGTCGGCTGCCCCGTCCTTGACCATGGACACGGCGTCAGGGATCGCGCCGTAGGCTGTGAGCAGGATCACGGGCACGCCCGGCCAGTTGGCCACCACTTCCTTGAGCAGCCCTGCCCCGCCCATGCCCGGCATGCGCATGTCCGAGATGATCAGGTTCACGTCTTGCTCAGCCAGGCTTTGCAAAGCTTCCTCGGCGCTGGAGGCCGAGACCGTGGCAAAGCCCGCGGATTCCAAGCGGGCGGCCAGCACTTCCAGGATGCTGGCGTCGTCGTCAACCAAGAGAATCGTGGATGGAGGAGAAGGTGTCGCCATGGCCTGCACTTTAGCCATTCCTTTCCCGGGTGGGAAGGGCAAAACAAAAGCGGCTGCCTGATTCGGGTTCACTGTCCAGCCACATGCGGCCCTGGTGGGCGCGCACGATGCGCCAGGAAATGGCAAGGCCCAAACCCGTTCCGTCCACGGCGTCGCGCACCTCCTCGCCGCGATAATATTTCTGGAACACGTGGGGCCGGTCCTTTTCCGGGATGCCCGGTCCTTGGTCCGTGACGCAGACCTGCATCTCTTCCTGGTCGTCATTAACCGAGAGGATCACATGCACTGCCGAACCCTGGGGAGAAAATTTCACGGCATTGCCCACCAGGTTGAGCAGGGCTTGCTCGATGTGTCCTGTATCCGCCAGGACCATGACCGGTACAGTGGGCGCTTCCGCCACCAAGGTGATCTCCTTGGCCAGGGCAGCCGGACCTGCCCGCTCCAAAACCCCGTTGACCAAATCCCTGGCGTCGGCCCGCTCCAGGTCCAACTTGAGGCGCTTGGACTCCAGGCTGGACACCTGCATGAGCCTCTTCAGAAGGGTCGAGAGCCGTTCGATCTCCTTGCGGGAAAGGTCCAGGAACTTGAGCTGTTTTTCCGTGAGTTCGCCGAACACGCCGTCCGCCACCAGATTCACGGACTCGCGGATGGAGGTGAGCGGCGTGCGGATTTCGTGGCTGAGCATGGAAATGAAGTCCGTGCGCATCCTTTCCTCGCGCCTGAGCCTTCCGGCCATTTCATTAAAGGCCTGGGCCAGTTCGCCCAACTCGTCGTTGGAGGCAACGCGCACGGGCAGGGCTTCACCTTCGCGGCCCACGCTGCGAATTCCCGAGCGGATGGCCCCCAAGGAGCGGTTGAGGCGCACGGCTATGAATATGCTGCCGCCCAGGCCCACGCATATGGAGGCGATCAGGCCGTACAAACCCAGGTTGGAGGCATCGCTGCCCAAGCGGTCGATTTCCAATTGCAGGACTTCGGCCTGGCGGGAGTTGGCGTAGCGTATCTCAGCCAGACTGGCCAACCACAGGTCAATGCTCTCCTCGTCCACTTCGATCTCATTGCGGCCATGCTCGTACAGGGTCTCGTCATAGTCCCTGGCCAACTCGTCCCACTCCGGTGCTGGTGTGGGCAAGGAGCTGCGCACTTGGTCGAGAAGGTCGCCGTAGGAGTCGAGATTGGCCATGGCGTTTTCCAGGTAACGCTCCTTGCGCAGCACCTCGTAGGTCCGCCGGTTCTGGGCAAAGGACTGGAGGTGGGCCACCATTTGCCGGGCCGAGACCTCGACCATCTGGTGCACGTTGACCACGTCGTTGGACAGGTCGGCGATGCGCCGCATCTTGACCAGGAGAAAGCTGGTGGTGGCGTAGAAGATCACCACAAGGGCCAAAAACCACAGCAGGAGCTTGACGGTAATGGAAAAACGCAGGGGAAAACGGTTCTGGCTCACGGTCCGGGTCCGGGGCTCGAAGATCAGGGATTCATGCGGCCTGGCCATGTGTCGGTCCGTAATCCTGACGCAAATCACGCCTTTTGGGAAGTGAAAGGCGCGGCGGGGTCGCGCCGGGTTGATTGCCCCCCGCCACGGGCGAGGGGCCTGGAAAGCGAGCCAGAGTGGTGGTTACTCGGGGTGGCAAGCGGACTTGCGGCAGCCCTTGAGTTCCTTGAGCCTGTCCCTGTCCAGCTCCAAACCCTTGTGGCAGGAGATGCAGGTGGAACGGGCCGCATTGTTGCTGTGCAGAATGAAGTAGTAGGAAGCCGTGGTCTTGTCGGCTTTGTCAAACAGGTCATGGCAGCCTGCGCCGGAGCAGTTGGTCATTTCACCGGTGTGGTGGCATTCCTCGCAGCCCACGTCGGCGTGGGTGGAGTGGTTGAAGGCCACCACCAGGTTGTTGTCCCCGCCGTCCATGTTGTCCATTTGCACACCGTCCGCCGGAGCGTCCTCGGCGTGCAGCGCGGGCAAGGCGAATGTAAGGCACAGCGCCGCGCAGGCCATGGTAAGGATCACTGTCTTTTTCATGCTGATACTCCCGTTATGTCATCGTTCGCGAACGTCTTGTCCGCGACCCCGCCGCGAAACCAGGCAGGAGCCCGCATTCCGCCGCTTGGACATGAGCAACACGCATGCCAGGCCAGCGTGCCCCTGTTTCCGGGAATACGGGCAGAAATCGCCTTGGGGGGACGCACGATTTTTGCGCACCTCGCGCATTTTTTTCACGGGAGAAGCGGATTTTTTGGAGGGATTCACTGCGCAAAGCCAAGCACGCGCCACTTGCCGGACTCGTGCAGCAAGACAACATAAATCTCAAACGATTCAGATGCTTGGCCAATGCGGCCAAACTCCACGGCATAGGTCACGTGCACAATGGACACTTGATCAGGGCCCACGCTCTGGCGGCTGACAGCGCCGACTTCCCAGGCCATGCTCGATTCCAGTTCGCCCAGGGCCAGCAAGGCTTCGGCCTGGCCAAAGAACCACATGTCTTCCCATTGGGCTTGGCCCGCGAAGAACCGGTCCTTGATGGCCAGGGCCAGGGTCCGCGCTTCTTCCAGGCTGTCGGCCCTGTTCCCCGCAACCGCGGCGAACAGCTCGCCCACAGCCCTCTCCGGCCCCGCATCCCCGGGCGGAACAAGTTCCAAGGCGGCCAGTCCAGGCCTTTGCGCATACCGGGCATGGCCCATGCCGGGAAAGACCGCCATCCACACCATCACCAGCACCATGGCCACCAGGCAGCGGCGGATCAATATTCGCACGGAGCTTTGCTCAATCATCATTGGAAAACAAACCCTTACAATATTGTTTTAGTGGTGTTTCCTTGGGTGCGAAAAACTGATCGGCTCAACATGGGAAGTCTTTATGGTGTTTTCATGGACCCTGCCTGAAGGTGGGACCACTTTTTGCATTTGCCATGGCGCACAAGGAACGCAGCCCCTTTGACAGGCCTTCGTGCTTGTGATGTAACCTCGTTAGAGAAACCCTTGAACCAAGGAGACGACCACCATGCTCACCAAAGCTTGCCGTATTTCCTTTTTGTTCGCTTTTCTTGTCCTCTTGGCCCTGCCCATGGCGGTTTCGGCCCAAGAAAACGCTGATTGGTCCGGCGCCCTGGCGTCCATGGGCGTGAGCCTGTCTTCCGCGCCTTCCAGCCTGGCCGTGGGCGGCACAGCCCAAGGTTCGGTGTCCGACGTGAACAAACTCCTGGGCGCCGGTTTCATGGGCTCCGCCCAAAACGGCGACGCCGTGACCGTGATCAACCAGGGCGACTGGCACGTGTCCATCACCCACACCCCTTCTGGCCAGGTCTTCATCACCCAGATTCCTGCCCAGTTCCGCCAGTAGCCCCTACAATCCCCGACTCACCCTCGCCCGGCTGCCATGTTGCGCAGCCGGGCGATGTTGTTTTTGTCAAGGGTGAACAGCTTGTCCTTGGCGTCCTTGGGCGTTTCAATGATCATGAATTTGCTCTGCAAACGGGGATCGTTCACGAACAGGGAAAAGGCCGTGTCCCCCAACTCGCCCTGACCAATATGCTCGTGGCGGTCCTTGCGCGAACCCAGGCCGTGTTTGGAATCATTGAGGTGCAGCACCGCCAGCCTTTCCAATCCAATGATCCGGTCGAACTCGGCCATGGTCTTTTCATACGCTTGCTCGGTACGGAAATCATAGCCCGCGGCAAAGGCGTGGCAGGTGTCCAAGCACACGTACAAGCGCCGGGGATGCTTTGAGAGTTCCATGATCCGGGCCAGCTCCTCGAACCGTGACCCCAATACCGTGCCTTGCCCGGCCGTGGTTTCCAGCATGATGTCCGGCCGCTTGGTTTCCGAGAGTTCAATGGCCCGGTCCAGGTTCGCGGCATAGGTTGTGAGTCCCTGTTCAATGCCTTGGCCAATGTGCGCGCCGGGATGGGTCACCAGAATGGGAATATCCAGTCCATCCACCCGTTGCATCTCCGCGGCCATTGCCTCGATCGATTTCTTCACCAAGTCTCCCTTGGGCGAGGCCAAGTTCACCAAATAGGAATCGTGGGCAATGATGGGATATTCTCCCCATTTCATCCGGGCCATGAAGAAATCATGGATCTCTTCTCCGCGCAGTTCCGGCACCTTCCATTGCCGCTGGTTGCGGGTGAATATCTGCAAGGCATGGCCCTCGGCCAGTTGGATGCGCTCAATGGCCTTGTGCAGGCCCCCGGAAATGGGCATGTGCGCGCCGATGTTCAGTGGCAAACTCTCCTCCAGGCTAGGATTGAACCAATTCGGACAATGTACCCAAGGTATTGGACAAGCGCTACCCTTGTCCGTAAGTCGCAACCAAGGTATGGCCCGCACATGAGCAACGTCACCACCATCATTGATCAGGACCTGTGCACGGGCTGCGGTCTGTGCATCAGGGTTTGCCCCTCCCAAACCCTGGCCATGCGGGACGGCGTCGCGTGCGTCGTAGGGGAATACTCCCTGGCTTGCGGCCATTGCCAGGCCGTGTGTCCGGTGAACGCCATCACGGTTACGGGCATTGACCCCGCTGTCTCGGACTTCGCCACCTTCCCGGTAGTTGAGGAGTGGCTGCCCCATGGAGACTACGACCTCGCCCGGCTCGTGCAGCTCATGCGTTCGCGCCGCTCCTGCCGCAACTACCTCGAAACTCACGTGGACAAGGCCCTGCTCGAGGACTTGGCCAGGATCGGAGCCACCGCGCCCTCGGGCACCAACAGCCAGAAGTGGACCTTCACCCTGCTGCCCCAACGCAGGGACGTGGAGTTCCTGGCTTTGGCCATTGCCGACTTTTTCCGCAAACTCAACCGCATGGCCGCCAAGGGCTGGTTGCGCACCCTGCTTCGCCTTGTGGGACGTCCAGAGCTGCACGAGTACCACCGGGAATACTACCCGGCTGTTTGCCGAGCCTTGCAGGCCTTTGAACGGGACGGTGAGGACCAGCTCTTTCACCACGCGCCGTCCCTGATCGTGGTGGGTTCACGGCCAGGGGCCAGTTGCCCTACCGAGGACGCGCTCCTGGCCAGCCAGAACATTTTGCTCGCTGCCCACGCCATGGGGTTGGGCACCTGCCTTATCGGCTACGCCGTGGCCGCCATGCAGGAAGACTGCTCCATCCAACAGGCCCTTGGCATGGAAAAGCTAGAAACCGTATACGCGGTGATCACCGTGGGTTGGCCCGATGAAACATATCAGACTGTTACGGGCCGCAAATCCTTGCTGCTGCGCTCCTTTTCCGCGCCTTGATTCCAGTGTCATTCAATCCAAACCTTGACAGCTCCGGGCCATGCGATACCTTCACATGAGCATCAGCTTATGAGCAAGGAGTCCCCATGGCGCGACGAATCATTCCCATCACGGAAAACACGGATACACGGCAACGGCTTATCGAAGCCGTGGGCCATGTTCTGATTGAAGAGGGTTTTCCCGGACTTGATCCGGACACTATTGCAGCCCGGGCCGGAGTGGACCGGAAAATCCTGTTTCGCCTCTTCAAGGGCCTGAAAGGACTGCTCGCGGCCTACGGCTGCACACCGGAGTTCTGGCCCACTGTGGAGGAACTCACAGGCGGGGATGTGGAGTCGCTCAAGGCCATGCCGCCCGCCGAACAGATCGCGACCTTTTTCAAGAGCTACCTCATGGCCCTGCGTAAACGGCCAGCGACTCTTGAGGTCTTGGCCTGGGAAGCCTGGGAAACTAACGAACTGACCCGAACCCTGGAATACGCCAGGGAGCGCACTGCCTTGGAGTTCTTTGAGTTAATGCAAGACGACCCGCCCCAAGAGATCGACCTTACGGCGTTGATCATTCTGCTGGCCGGAGCAGTGAGCTTTTTCGCCATTCGTTCGCGGACCCGCAAAGTGCTCGGCGGCATCGACCTGGAGTCTGAAGCGGGTTGGCAACGCATCGACGCCACCATTGACGCCCTGGTCACGCGCACCTTGGGCAACGGCTGATCATTCCCTTCATTGCGTCCAACCAACAGGAGGCCATTATGAGTCGCGTCCATTCCTTTGTTACCCTTGTTATCCTTGCGTTCGGCATCTCCATCCTTGCCGCTCCCCTTGCGGTTCAGGCCCAAGAAATCCAAGATCCTCACGCCCAGGACAAGGCCGACGCCATGCGCGTTGCCCAGGACTGGATAGCCCAAATGGACAGCGGCGAATACGCCTGGTGTTACAACAACAGCGCCGAATACTTGCAAAGCATCATCACCTTGCAGGATTGGAACACCCTGGTCACCTCCATCCGCCAACCCATGGCCGAGCTGCTGTCCCGGGAACTCGTGGATATCCAATACTCCACCAGCCTGCCCGCGGTGCCGGACGGCGAGTATGTGGTGATCATCCTGCGCAGCTCCTATGCCAACAAAGCCGAGGCATATGAAACCGTAACCCCCATGCGCGACACGGACGGACAATGGCGGGTGGCGGGTTATTATTTCCGCTGACCTCCCTGGCCCACAAGCAGCACTTCTTCCGCAGGGGCAAGGCGCAAGCGTCTTGCCTCTTTTTTTCGGTTTGTTTCAGGCAAAAAATTCCGGAACACCCCTTGCAATTCAGACTTCGTGGATATGGATTTCTGCCTTGCCGGGCAGGGTTTTCCCCCTGGCAAGGGAACAGGAAACCCCCAATACGACCAAGGGCCGACGCCATGAAGAACCACATTCTGGATTGCTCCGAGGTGAGTTGTTGCGTGGGACGCGGAAAAAGCGCCCAAGCCCACTTTGTGGGGCACTTCATCTTGACCAAGCAATCAATTATGTTTTTGTCCTTTCCCAGCCTCACCGACCGCATGCAAGCCAACACCCTGTCCAAGAGCCTGGTCAGGCAGGCCATGGCCAGGCCCGGCAGCGTGCGTCTCCCCCTGCTTGAAATCGACCGGGTCGAACAGGGAGGTGCGCCGGAAACCGGCACGGAACTCGCCGTGCTCACTTCCCCAAAACTGGGCAAGACCCTGTATACGTTCCGTTGCGCAGCCTTTTGCGGCCAGGAAAGCGAGGATTTCGAAGCTGTTGCCTACCCCTTTATTGCCGAGCAACTTCGACGTAGACGAGGGCTTGGTTGGGGATTCGGCCAAAGCAACGATGATTCCGAGTTCTGGTACGAGGAAATCTCTCCTCTGGAAGACGAGCGCAGCAAGTATTGCCGCCTTCTTGAAGTGCCGGAATCCGCGAGCCCCGAGGAAATCAAGAATGCTTACCGCGAGTTGTCCATGGTCTGGCACCCGGATCGCCACCCCGACCGGCTCAAGGAGCGCACCACCCTGAAAATGCAGGAGCTCAACACCGCCTATACCTGGCTGACCATGAACTGATTTCCCTCCCTTCAACAATAAAGGCCGATTCCCAATATTCGGGAATCGGCCCTTTTTGTGCAGAAATGCCCTTTGAAGGCAGCTACTTGTCGTTGTCGCCTTGGGTCACGGATGTGGCGAACAAATCGAGGTCATCTTCTTCCAGGCTGTCAAAATCCTCGGCATAGGATTCATCCGGGTTCTGGGGAATCTGGAACAGATCCTTGGTGCTCTGGCTGGGCTCGGCAGCACCTGGGTCGGGATCGGAGGGATGCAGGACGGATTGGTCAAGGGTTTCGTCAAACTCCAGGGGTGCTCCTTCAGCCCTCGCTGGGGATGGGGACGCTGCCTTGACCTTGACCGGGTCGTCCATGGTGTCGTCAAAGGGCCCGGCGTAGAGGCGCGACTTGCCGGGCATGGTGCTGTCCAGCTCCACTTTTTCCGGCACCCGGCTCTGGTCAATGGTCTTGTCAAACCGGCCCACAAAGGTCTGGGATTCGGCTTCAGGAGGTTGGCCCACCAAGGGATAGTCGGGCCGGTCCTTGGCTGCGGGTGACGCGGAAGGGGACACAGCTGCAATGCGGTATTCCATGTTCCCCATGCGTTGGGCCAAGTCCTGCATCATGTCTTCCAAGCGTTCGATGCTGCCTTTGATCTGCCCGTCCACGCGGGCGTCGAGACGGGACGGGTCTTCCTTGGCCAGGGACAGCGCCCGCGAAATAATGCGGGCGTAACTCCAGCCGGGCAAGGCTTCCTGCAGGCTCTCCAAGGCTTCGGCCCCATCCGGGTCGAGCATGACATTGACCTGCTTCTTGCCTTCCTTGCGCCCCTTTTCCCGCCACCGCTTGGTGCGATTTTCTTCCATGAGCCGTCCTCCAATGTGCTGGACCTCCAACATACCATCATTTTCCCATCAATGGCAAACCCTTCCCCTGCCTTGTCGCCAGCCATCACCTGCTTGGCGACCAGCTCAATAGCGCACGTCTATATACAGGATCGCCTGCGTCCATACCTTTACTTGAGCACCTTATGCGTATAATGAACTCCCATGTTCTGGCTGCTGGTACCCCTTGCCCTCGGCATTGCGCTGATCCTTGTCTGCGCCCTGGGCACGCGCATGCCCGGCTCAAGCCATGCCGGCCCCTTGCCGGCTCTTACAGCCGAGGAACAAGCGACTTCGGCCCGGCTCAAGGACCATGTGTACATGCTGGCCCAAACCATTGGCGAGCGGAACCACGTGAAATACGAGGCTCTGGTCCGCGCTGCCCAATATGTTGAGGACCAGTTCCGGGATTTGGGGTTTTCCCCGGCAGTACAGGATTATCTCATCAAGGGCCGGTCGTACTCGAATATCAGTGCGGAGCTGCCCGGCACAACCTTTCCGGAACGGCTCATCGTGGTGGGTGGACATTACGACTCTGCCGTGGGCACGCCCGGCGCTGACGACAACGCCTCGGCCGTGGCCGGAGTCCTGGAGACAGCGCGGCTGCTCAAGGACCGGCCCCTGGAATGCACGGTGCGTTTTGCCGCCTTTACCAATGAAGAACCGCCCTTTTTCATGACCAAGAACATGGGCAGTTATGTGTACGCCAAACAGTGCCGCCGCAACAACGAGCATATAGAAGCCATGCTCAGCTATGAAATGCTGGGCTACTATCGCGACGAGCCCGGCACCCAGTCGCTCCCTCTGATCGTCAGGCCTTTTTATCCCTCAAGGGGCGATTTCATCGCCTTTGTGGGCAACACGGGCTCGCGCAAGCTGGTGCGGCAGCTGGTGGCTTCATTCCGAGGGCATACTGCCTTTCCGAGCCAGGGTGCTGTTCTGCCTTCTCTTGTTCGCGGGGTTTCCCTGTCCGACCACCGCTCCTTTTGGGTCAATGGATACCCAGCGGCCATGGTTACGGACACGGCCTTCAAGCGTAACCGCAATTACCATACTCCAGGCGACACCCCGGACACCCTGGACTACGACCGCATGGCCCGCGTAGTGCACGGTATGGCGCGAGTAGTTGCCGATCTTGCGGGTCACGAAACAACCTAACCTCCCTCCTGCTATTCGTAGTTGCCTTCATAGTCAGGTTCCGCAGGAACGTCGGAGTCGACAACCCATTCATTCCCTTCGCCTCCACGGTTTGGGAACGCATGTTGCTTGTCAAAAAGCATGACACGGCTGATGCAGCCCAATACCTTTGTTCAGGAGGACGCCATGCAAACGCAAGTGCATACCCATGCAAGAGCGCCTGCTCGCCCCGAAAACATTGAGCGGGAAGCCCATCGAGTCCATCTCGGAGATGTTGAACTCAGTCCAAACGCCCGCTTCACCCTTGGCCAGGCTGTCAAGGAAATCGCCGCCAAAATGGAGATCAGCGCTGCAATTCTACTCCGTTGCATGCAGGGCGAGGTCTGGTGGCATCCAGTTTATGATTCCCTGCTCTTTGTGGTGGAAACGGAAAGCGCCGAAGCGGTCATGTACGTGGAAATCCCGGCTGGACATTGGCGTTTCCGGGAAATCAACCAAACTCCCCAATAGGAGACCGCCTGTGCAACGCAAACTTGCCTTGGATACCCCACCGGCCGGTCAGGCCCCTTGCTGCATCCCTTCCGTGTCATAACTGACCGGCCGGTCCCTTTCGCCCTCTTTTCCCTCATCCCTGTTTATGCCATGCTCCGCTCATGGCCCACATTGACGATTATTCCTTTGGTTCCATGACCATTGACGGCCACGCCTTTCACGAGGACGTGACCATTGTTCGCGGAAAAGCCGCTGGGGGATGGTGGCGGAAATCCGGGCACCTGGCCGGGATTCAGGACCTGAAGGATGTTGTTGCGGCCCGGCCAAAGGTGCTGGTCCTGGGCACGGGCAGCTCAGGCCTGCTGCAGATCGATCCTGCCCTGCCCGGCCTTCTCCGGGAACAGGGCATTGAACTCATTGCCCAGCCCACGCCGCAGGCCGTAGCGACCTTCAACCGCTTGGCCCAACAATCCCTGGACGTGGCTGGAGCCTTTCACCTCACCTGCTGAGCCTGCACCCACCGTATAAAAGTCCGAACGAACTAGAGCTGTTTGATTTCCGCACCAAGGCGATCTCCCTCCCAACTGATCACGGCATATCCGCCCCCGAACAAGGGGCCGGGATTCACGACTTGGGTCCGGCCCAAGGTGTCCTTGGCTGCGGACTCGTGGATGTGACCCGTAAGGCAGACATCGGGCTGGACCGCTTCGATGAATTCCCGGACCGCCTTACTCCCCACGTGGTTACCCGCGCCCACTTGGTCAACCGCCGTGCCGAAGGGCGGATCATGGGCCACGAGCAGTAGCGTCTTGAAATCTTTCGCTTGTTCATGGGCGGCCTCGAGCCACTGCTTGATTTGGCTGTCAGCAACCTCGCTCGGCGTGTTGAACGGGGTGGGCGTGGAATAGCCCACGCCCATGAGCCCCACTCCCGGAGCAAGTTCCAGGGCCCGGGCATGAATGTCCACACCTTGGTTCCGCAGATACTCGGCCACGTCCCGGCCATCCATATTGCCCACCTGGGCAAAAACCCTGGAATTGACCCTGAGCGTTTCCTCGATGACCCGGGACGCGCCCCGCGCGCCGCCGCGTGTGGTCAGGTCGCCGCTGATGATCACTGCCTCGGCCTCGGCCAAGCCGGGTATAGCCGCTATATTTCCGGGTTCGTCGTGAACGTCGCCAAATCCGATCCAAAAAGTGTCGGTCATGATTTCATCCTCAAGCGGGTCTACTTTCTTTCGTGTTCTGGATAAGGTATGTCCTCACAACGTGGTGCGACATGGGCTGCTGCCCGGGACAAGATACATGTCAGAGAGTAAAAAGGAAATCCGCCGCCGCATGTTGACCATGCGGCGCAAACTCATGCCCAGTGAAGCCTTTGACTTGAGTTGGTTGGCCCAAGAAAAGGTCATGGGCTTGGATGCCTGGCAAAAGGCCGGGGAAATCGTCCTGTACATGAACTTCCGCAACGAGGTCCTGACCGACGTGCTCATGGGCGACGCCTTGTCCCAAGGCAAGGAGGTCCTTTTGCCCCGTTGCAGACCTGACACGCCGGGCGTCATGGACTTGGTCAGGGTGCCCCATGCAGGTGCGGTGGTCACGGGCAAGTTCGGCATTCCCGAGCCAGACCCCGAACTGTGCAAGCAAGAAAACGCTTCATCACCGGATCTCATCGTGGTGCCCGGTGTGGCGTTCGACCGCCGGGGCCTGCGGCTGGGATACGGCGGCGGGTATTACGACCGCTTGCTCGGGGGCAAGGACAAGGCCCGTTTCGCCAAATCCCTACTCGTAGGCTTGTGTTACGACTTCCAGTTGGTGGAATTCCTGCCCAGGGAAGAGTGGGACACTGCCGTGGCGGTCGTGGTCACTCAAGAGGACGTGCTGTGGACCTCAACCTGATCCCCTTTTCCTTTCCAGGTGCGCCCCGGGTGAAATGCGCATTCCAGACCAGGCGCGGCGGCGCGAGCGCCGGGCCGTTCGCCCAAGGCAACTTCTCCCTGGACGTGGGCGACCATCGCGAAGATGTGCTCAAGAACCGCAAAGCCCTCATGGACCAGTCGGGCTGCGCCGTGTGCCAAGAACTCAAACAAATACACGGCGTTGACATGCTTTTTGACCCCCATCCCCAGGGCCCATGCGATCGGGGGTCGATCGAGGCCGACGGGTCGGCCACGTCCCGGCCCGGCCTGGCCCTTGTCATCAAGACCGCTGACTGCCAACCGCTCATGCTGGCCCACACCAGCGGTAAGTATATCGCGGCCCTGCATGTGGGATGGCGCGGCAATGTGCAGAAATTCCCCCTATCCGGGGTACGCGCTTTTTGCGAGCGCTATTCCCTGGACCCGGCAGAGGTCATGGCCGCACGCGGCCCGAGCCTGGGGCCTGGCGCCAGTGAGTTCCGCAACTTTTCCGAGGAGTTTGGCAGCGAATTTGAGAAGTACTTCAACGAGGAGACCCGGCGGGTGGACCTGTGGCGGCTGACCCGGGACCAGCTCATTGAGGCCGGGCTCAGGCCGGACAATATCTTTTCCCTAGACCTCTGCACCTATTCCCTGGGCGAGTGGTTTTTTTCCTATCGCCGGGACAAGGAGTGCGGACGGCACGCCAATGTGATTTGGATTTCGTGATCAGCCGAGGCGGCTTCTTGCCGCTTACTCCGAAAACTTAAAGCGCCCTTTCCCCAACAAGTCGTGCAAATGCACCAGCCCCACAAGCTTGCCGTCCTGGTCCACAATGGGCAGCACGGTAATGGCTTTGGCCTCCATGATGTCCAGGAGTTGGGCCACGGACTGGTCAGGAGCGGCGAAACGCGGGGAGCGGGTCATGGATTCCGAAGCCGGGGCCTTGGGGTCCAGCCCGCCCGACACCACCAAGCGCCTGACATCTCCGTCCGTGAGAATGCCCGTGAGCCTGCCTTCCTCGTCAGTGAAGGCCACGGTGCCCAAACCGCCTTGGTTGAGCACGGCCAAGGCGCGGGCCAAGGGTTCGGATTCGGACGCGACCGGCAGGTCCTGGGTCTGCATCAGGGAAGACACGCACAGGGACAGCCTGCGGCCTAAAGTCCCACCTGGGTGAAAGCGGAGAAAATCCTTTTCATCGAAGGCTTTCCATTCCATGAGGCAGACAGCCAGGGCGTCGCCCAGAGCCAGGGCCGCGGTGGTCGAGGCTGTAGGCGCGAGGTTCAGGCCGCAAGCTTCCCGAGGTACAGAAGCGTTGATCACCACATCGGCCAGGGAGGCCATGCTGGAGTCCTGGCGGCCGGTCATGGCGATGAGCGAAGCGCCCAGGGAACGCAAGGTGGGCAGGATGGCGTTGAGTTCGTCGGTTTCGCCGGAATTGGAAATGGCCAGGATCACGTCCTCGGACCGGATCATGCCCAGGTCGCCGTGCGCGCCTTCCACAGGGTGCAGGAAAAACGAGGGAGTGCCTGTGGACGAAAAGGTGGCGGCCAACTTGCGGCCCACCAAACCGGACTTGCCCAAGCCCGTGACCACGACCCGCCCCTGGCATTGGGCCAGAAGAGCCAGGGCTTGGGAAAACTGGCCGTCAATACGGTCACGCACCGCAGCCAAGCCCTCGATCTCGGTGTCGAGAACTTCCTTGGCCAGCTCCGCCCAATCCCGGTCCGTGGAACGGTCCTGGGAAGGGTTCTGGAAAGGATCCTTCATTGGGAAACCCGCCTTGGCCGCCTACCAGGAGACAGCGACTTCATCTTCAAGGCACATCTTGCCGGCCCAGCCCTCGGGCTTCATGGGATATTCGCCTGTGAAACAGGCCATGCAGAAGTCGTCTGGATTGGACACGGAATTACGCAGTCCCTCGATGGTCAGGTAGTGCAGGCTGTCCAGGCCAATGAACCGGGCGATCTCGTCCACGTCGTTGTAGGCCGCGATCAACTCGCCCTTGGAGGAAAAGTCAATGCCGTAGAAGCAAGGGAAGCGGATGGGCGGGCAGGACACGCGCATGTGGATCTCACGCGCGCCCAACTCGCGCAGCTTTTTCACGCGGGAGCGGATGGTGGTGCCGCGCACAATGGAATCGTCCACAATGAGCAGCTTCTTGTCCCTGATCATGGACTTGACCGGATTGATCTTCACCCGGGTGGAAAAGTCGCGCATGTCCTGGGACGGTTGAATAAAGGTGCGGCCCACGTAGTGGTTTCGGATCATGGCCGCCTCAAAGGGCAGGCCCGACTCGTGGGCAAAGCCCACAGCAGCGAACACGCCGGAGTCGGGAAAGGGCATGACAAAATCGCCCGATACCTCGGCTTCCCTGGCCAGGACCTTGCCCATGCACTTGCGGCAGTCGTACACTGTCTCGCCGAAAACGCGCGAATCCGGCCGGGCAAAGTAGATGAGCTCAAAGATGCATTGCCGCTTGGGCCGGGGTTCGCCAATGGAGTGGGACTCCACGCACTTGTCCTCGATGACCAGCATCTCGCCCGGTTCAATGGAACGCATGTATTCGGCTTCCAACAGGTCAAAGGCGCAGGTTTCCGAGGCCAGGACATAGGAGTCGCCCACCCGGCCCAGGGAAAGAGGTCTGAAGCCGTGCGGGTCCTTGATGGCGATGAGCTTGTTGTTGGCCAGCAGCAGCATGGAGTATGCGCCCTTGACCTTGGCGCAGGCCTTGGCCACGGCTTCTTCCAAATTGCCGCCGTTCATGTACCTGGCAATGAGGTGCATGAAGAGTTCGGAATCGTTGGTGGTCTGGAAGATGGAGCCCTGAGCTTCCAGTTCTTGTCTGAGTTCCAGGGTATTGATCAGGTTGCCGTTGTGGGCCAGGGCCATGTGCATGCCGCCGAAGCGCACCAAAAAGGGTTGGGCGTTGCGGATCAGGGACGCGCCCGTGGTGGAATAGCGGATGTGGCCCACGGCCACGTTGCCCTTGAGCTCCTTGCCCAAGTGGCGCTCGTTGAACACGTCGGGCACCAGGCCCATGCCCTTTTGTTCGCGAATCTTGCTCCCGTCCCAGGTAACAATGCCGGCGGATTCCTGGCCGCGATGCTGTTGTGCGTAGAGCCCGAAATAGGCCATCCTGGCCGCTTCGGAGTGGTTGTAAATGCCGAAGAGTCCGCAGTATTCCTTTTTCATGATCTGTTCCCAGGGACAGCTTGGGTGATGGCCCCAGCGGGCCCATCATTCATAGTATTCTTGAATGCTCTTCACCTGCAGGCCGGAATCCTTGCGCTCCTTGAGCGCCTGAACCATGGCCTTGGCCCCGGCCACGGTGGTCGAGTAGGGAATGCCGTATAAGAGCGTAGTTTTCCTGATCACAGCCGAGTCGGCAATGGTTTTTTTGCCCAGGGCCGTATTGATGACCAGGCCGATCTCCCCGTTCTTGATGTGGTCCACCACGTTGGGGCGGCCTTCGTAGACCTTGAGCACGGACTCCGCCTCAATCCCATTGTCGTTCAGATACTTGGCTGTGCCACCCGTGGCTGCAAGCCCGTAGCCCAACTCCTTGAGCATCTTGGCCGAGTCGAGCAGTTCCGGCTTGTCGCAGTCGTTGATGGAAAAGAACACCTTGCCCGAAGTGGGCAGGACTTGGCTGGCCGCCAACTGGCTCTTCATGAAGGCCAGGCCGAATGACTCGTCAATGCCCATGACCTCGCCAGTGGAGCGCATTTCCGGGCCAAGCAGCACATCCACGCCCGGAAAACGCTGGAAAGGCAGGACCGACTCCTTGACCGACACATAACCGCCCCTGCGCTTGGACCAGGGGTCCAGTTCCTTGAGGCTGGTGCCCATCATCACGTAAGTGGCCATCTTGGCCAGGGGCACGCCCGTGGCCTTCGAGACAAAGGGCGCGGTGCGCGAGGCCCGTGGATTGACTTCCAGGATGTAGATCTTGCCGTCCTTGACCGCGAACTGGATGTTCATGAGCCCGACCACGCCGAGTTCCTCGGCCAGGGCAATGGTCTGGCGCTCGATCTCCTCGACAAATTCCTGGGACAGGGTATGGGGCGGCAGCACGCAGGCTGAGTCCCCGGAATGGATGCCCGCGGCCTCGATGTGTTCCATGATGCCGGCCACGTAAGTGTCCTTGCCGTCGGACAGGGCGTCCACATCGATTTCCACGGCGTTTTCCAGATACTTGTCGATGAGGATGGGGTGCTCGGGCGAGACCACCACGGCATGCTCGAAATAGTTGGCCAGTTCGTCCTGGCTGTACACGATCTCCATGGCCCGCCCACCCAGAACGTAACTGGGCCTGACCACCACGGGAAAGCCGATCTCGTCGGCGGTACGCGAGGCCTCGGCCAGGGACATGGCCGTGCCGTTGTCGGGCTGGAGCAGGCCGAGCTTCTTGAGCAGGGCCTGGAAACGCTCCCGGTCCTCGGCCCGGTCAATGGAATCGGGTGTGGTTCCCAGGATGGGCACCTTGACGCGCACCAGGGGCACGGCCAAATTGAGCGGTGTCTGCCCGCCAAACTGCACGATCACGCCGTCGGGCTGCTCTTTCTCAATGATGTTCAGCACGTCCTCGAATGTCAGGGGCTCGAAATACAGCCGGTCCGAGGTATCATAGTCCGTGGACACGGTTTCCGGGTTGGAGTTGACCATGATCGACTCCACGCCCATCTCCTTCAAGGCGAATGAAGCGTGGCAGCAACAGTAGTCGAACTCAATGCCCTGGCCGATGCGGTTGGGTCCGCCGCCCAGGATGACCACCTTGCGCTTGTCCCCAGTGTTGATTTCCTGGCCGCTCTCATAGGTGGAGTAGTAGTACGGGGTGTAGGCCTCGAACTCGGCAGCGCAGGTGTCCACGAGGTAGTATGTGGGTTCAAGCCCGGCTTCCTTGCGCAGGGCGCGGATGTCGATTTCCTTGCGCTTCCACAGGGCGGCGAGTTGGCGGTCGGAAAAGCCGTATTCCTTGGCTTTGCGCAGCAAGTCGAGGAAACCTTCGGTGTCCAGGGAAATGCTCTTGTCCAGGCCAAAGTTGCGCAGTTCCTCTTCCACTTCGATGATATCCAGCATCTGGCGCAGGAACCAGGGGTCAATGGCCGTGGCTTCGTGGATGGCTTCCAGGGACGCGCCGGCCTTGATGGCATGGCGGACGGTATACAGCCGGTTGGAGTTGGGCGTGCGCATGGAGCTGATCAGCTCATCCAGGTCGTATTCCCGGTCCCTGAAATCCTTGCCGAATCCAGGCATGCCTGTTTCCAGGGAGCGCAAGCCCTTTTGGAACGACTCCTTGAAGGTCCGGCCAATGGACATGGCCTCACCCACGCTCTTCATGGCCGTGGTCAGCACGTCCTGGGATCCCGGAAATTTCTCAAAGGTGAAGCGCGGGATCTTGGTGACCACGTAGTCGATGGTGGGTTCGAACGAGGCCATGGTCTCCCGGGTGATGTCATTGGGAATCTCGTCCAGGGTGTAGCCCACGGCCAGCTTGGCCGCGATCTTGGCGATGGGAAATCCCGTGGCCTTGGACGCCAGGGCCGAGGAACGGGACACCCGGGGATTCATCTCAATGACCACCATGTCGCCGTTGGCCGGATTCACCGCGAACTGGACATTGGACCCGCCGGTTTCCACGCCGATCTCGCGCATGATCGCGATGGAGGCGTTGCGCATCTCCTGGTATTCGTCGTCGGTCAGGGTCTGGGCCGGGGCCACGGTGACTGAGTCGCCGGTGTGCACGCCCATGGGGTCGATGTTCTCGATGGAGCAGATGATCACGCAGTTGTCGTTGTGGTCGCGCATGACCTCCAACTCGAATTCCTTCCAGCCCAGCACGGACTCCTCGAGCATGACCTCGTCCTTGAGGCTCGCGGCCAACCCTTGAGCAGTCTGGAACTCCAGGTCCTCGGCATTGTAGGCCACGCCACCGCCCGTGCCGCCCAGGGTAAAAGCCGGGCGCACGATGAGTGGGAAGGACAGGCGCTCTGCCAGCTTGCGCGCTTCGTCCAGGTTGCGGCAGATGCCGCTCTTGGGCACCTTGAGCCCGATCTTTTCCATGGCCGCGCGGAACAGCTCTCGGCTTTCTGCTTTCTGGATCACGGGCAGGGACGCGCCAATGAGTTCCACGTCGTAGCGGGCCAGCACCCCAGCCTCGGCCACGGCCACGGCCGTGTTCAGTCCGGTCTGACCACCAAGAGTGGGCAGCAGCGCGTCCGGGCGTTCCTTGGCGATGATCTTGGCCACGCTCTCCTGAGTCACAGGTTCGATATAGGTACGGTCCGCCAACTCCGGGTCAGTCATGATGGTGGCCGGGTTGGAGTTGATGAGGATGACCTCGTAG
>QZKZ01000058.1 GCA_004796465.1 Desulfovibrio sp. | reverse complement strand
TGCTCATGGTGCGCATGAATGTGAAAGATTTTCTCATAACCAACAGCCAAACTGACCTGGATCAATACGCCGAGTACATGGAGATGACCAACGGCTTCATGGCGGAAGCCCGGCAAGAGATTCAGCACCCCACAAGAGTGCCCTTGGTGAAAGAGGCCGACGCCCTGTTACAAGAATATGACCTCCAATTTCAGGAACTCGTCCGCATCCGGGACGAAAACCTTGCGCAAGAGGATGTCCTGAGAGCGAATGGCCCGGCCATTGAAAAGCTGCTCACCGAAGTCATGGAATCCGCTTATGAGGACGATGACGCCACAGCCGCTTATTACGCTGGTTTGGCTTTGCGCCATCTGCTCTTGGCCCGGTTTTACGCGGCGATGTTTATCAAGGACAATAATAGTGCCTTCGCGGACATGGCCAGAGAGGAGTTCGAGGGATTCGCCGAGATGTCCGCCGTGTTGGACCGCGAGGTGGACAACTTTCGGCGGCGCGACGCCCTCAGGCAAGTTAGGGAGCTCAATAGCGCATATGCCGAGGCCTTTGAGCGTGTCGTGGAGTTGACTGTCGCCCGTACCTCCATTGTCGAGGATAAGCTGAACGTGTGGGGCCCCCAAATCGCCACAAACCTGGAAGAGGCCAAGCTGTCCGTCAAGGCCGACCAGGACGTCTTGGGTCCCTTGGTCCAGAAACAAAACGAGCGGGCGGAATTATTGGTGGGCGCCTTGTCGGGCCTGGCTTTGATCCTGGGCCTGGTCGCGGGGTTCATCATCACCCGGTCCATTACCAAGCCCTTGGGCAAGGCCACCCAATTCGCCGGAGCCATCTCCCGGGGCGAATTTTCCGAGTCCATCAACATCAAGCAAAGGGACGAGGTCGGCAAGATCAGCGCGGCCCTGGAGGCCATCAAGGAGGCCGTGTCCAGTGCGGTTGACGAATGCGAGATGGTGGTTGCCGATGTGGAACAGGGCAAGATGGAAACCAAGGGAGACCCGGCCCGGTTCCAGGGAAGCTTCTCCGAACTGGTCAATGGCGTGAACACCTTGGTGGACGTGTATATCGACTTCATGAATCAAATGCCCGTGGGTGTCATGACCTTAACCCCGGAGCACCGCGTGCAGTTTCTCAATGACACGGCCAAGAAGATTTCCGGGGTGGAGGATTTCGAGGGAAAGAAGTGCAGCGATCTCATGAATACAGGCGATTGCGCCGCAGGCAACTGCGCTTCGGACATCTGCATGCAGCGCAGGGACAATTCGCACAGCGAGACAGTGGCTCACACCGCCACAGGCGAATACAATGTTGAGTACACTGCTACGCCCATGATTTCGCGCACCGGAGAAATGCTCGGCGCGGCAGAGATCATCATTGACTTGACTGAAATCAGGAACGCGCAAAAGACAATGATCCAAGTCGCGGGCCAAGCCAATGATATTGCCGACCGGGTGGCCTCTGCGTCGGAAGAGCTGGCCGCCCAGGTGGAGCAGGTGAGCACCGGAGCCGAGGTCCAGCAGCAACGCGTAGGCGAGACCGCCACGGCCATGGAGGAGATGAACGTTACCGTGCTTGAGGTGGCCAAGAACGCGTCCATGGCCTCCGAACAATCGGACAATGCCAAAGCCAAGGCCGACGAAGGCGCGGACCTGGTCAACAAGGTGGTGGAGGCCGTGAACCAAGTGCTGGGCGTGGCCCAGGAGCTGCAAGCCAACATGGAGCAGTTGGGCCAGCAAGCCGAGTCCATTGGCAGGGTCATGACCGTGATCACGGACATCGCGGACCAGACCAACCTCTTGGCGCTCAACGCCGCAATCGAGGCGGCCCGGGCCGGAGAAGCCGGGCGCGGCTTCGCCGTGGTGGCCGACGAGGTTCGCAAGCTTGCGGAAAAGACCATGGCCGCCACCAATGAAGTGGGCGAGAACATCAGGGCTATTCAAAGCGCGGCCGAGACCAATGTGCGCAGCGTGAACACTGCAGTGGGCAGTGTGACCGAGGCAACGGAACTGGCCAACAGTTCGGGCTCGGCCCTGGCGCAGATCGTGTCCATGGCCACGGAAAGCTCGGCTTTGGTTTCCAGTATCGCTACTGCGGCCGAGGAGCAGTCCGCCACTTCGGAACAGATCAACGGAGCCATTGAGGACGTAAATCGGGTGGTTTCCGAGACCACGGACGGCATGGTCCAATCATCGGCAGCCGTCCAGGAGTTGGCCAGGATGGCCCAGGAACTCAAGGACGTACTGGAGGTCCTCGACAATGAAGACGCTTCGGGCGCGGCGTAACCCTTGATGCCTCTCCACTTGGAGGCGCCTTGCAGTACCGCCTCTGACGCCATCAACATACATAAAAAAAACAAAACATCCAGCCACTCCTTTCTTCAAGGGGCGGCTGGATGTTTTTTCTCAGGGCACCCGATTCTCCAGAGTCGAATCAGTTGAGGACACTGTGCGAGTGGTATGAATGGCGTGCCATTCCCAATGATTTCTCTGACATGAATTGTCTTCTGAATGTTGTTGCCATCTAATTTTTTGAGCTTATCTCCGGGCTGGACGAGTGCCTGACATGGGAGTAGGGTATCCCGAAAAAACAGGCGGGGATTTCCGCCTTGGAGGTTATCATGGAACGTACCCTTATCGCTGTCCCCTCGGTCGCCCCTGGCGGCTTGGACTCACAACTGGGCATGCATTTCGGCCACTGCGACCTGTACACCCTGGTCGAGGTCAAGGATGGCCAAGCCGTGAACGTGGGCACCCTGCCCAACGTGCCCCACGAACAGGGCGGCTGCATGGCACCGGTCAACCACTTGGCCCAAAACGGCGTGACCTGCCTCATTGCCGGCGGCATGGGCATGCGGCCACTTATGGGTTTCAACCAAGTGGGCATCACCGTGTATTCGGGCCAGGGCCGCAACACCGTGGGTGAAGTCATTGAAGCATTCCTGGGCGGCGACCTGCCCGCATTCACACCGGAGTTCACCTGTGGCGGCGGCGGAGGGCATTAGCCGGGATATGGGGTTGCCCCGCGATTCAGCGTCCCTGCAGCCACCGGAAAACGTCGGCGAACGCTTTATCGCCTACCTACGCTCCACAAAATATGTGGGCGAGTTGGAACAACCCGGCGGGGTTTCGAACATGACCGGCAAATGCGGAGACGTGATCGGCGCGCAAGTCCAGGTCAGGGGCGAGAAGCTTGCCGTGGTGCGCATGCAGCCCCGTGGTTGCGCCTACACATTCGCCTGCGCCGAGGCCGCGGCAGCCCTGGTGGACGGCCGAACCCTGGACCAGGCTCTGGAGGTGGAACCCGAGGACGTGGCCGAGGAATTGGGCGGCCTGCCCGAGGACCATCTGCATTGCGCCAGGTTGGCCCTCAACGCCGTGGGCGAGGCCATCACCGACTATCTGCGCCGGGAAAACAGTACTGCCAAAGGAGGCGGCAATGCCCATCTTTGACGTGACCTGTGACGCTTGCGGCTACAGCGGCGAACTCATCGCCTTGGGGCAGGGCGAGGTCACTTGTCCGGAATGCGGGTCCGCCAATCTGGCCAAGCGGATGAGCGCCACCAGTTCCTTGACCGGAAAGTCCGGCCCCTCCCACCCCGGACCCGGGGACACGGCCTGTTGCGGCTCCACGCCGAGCCAAGCGGGGTGCGCCGGACCGGGGTCCTGTTGCGGCAGGCCCATGGGGGGTGGCTCATGACCAGCGAAACCCTTGGCATGGGGGTGCGGATCCTGGTGGCCACGACCCGGCAAGACCAACTCGCGGTCTTTTTGGAAGAACTCGGACACAGTTGCGGCGAATTGGTGGTGCTGGATACGGGCGAGGAAACCCTTGCCGCTGCCCGGGCCAATGCTCCGGATCTCGTGATCATTGATGTGGGTCTGCCGGACTTCAAGCCCCTGGATCTGGTGCACGAGGTGATGAAGATCAACGCCATGGTCAACACGGCCGTGTTCACGGACCTGGACCAGGAGGCCTTTCACGAGGCCAGCGAGGGCTGGGGCGTGCTCATGGGCTTGGCCATGGCTCCCGCGCCCGGCGACGGCGACAAACTCCTGGAACGTCTGGCTTCGGTCACGGGCTGAATCGCCAACTTTTATTCCAACGTCTTTGCATTCAAACATGAGGGGGCGGTCAGGCGCGCATTGCGTCCAGCCGCCCCCTGTGCTAGTTGCGGGGTATACCACTACCCGGCTTGCGGGTGCGAGGATACTCCATGAGCGACATATTGCCGCCGCTTCGCACTGACCTGGAGCTCTTTCCCTTTGAGCACCAGGGACAGCGCATGTTTCTTGTCCGCGACCCCTTGGGCCTGGTGCCCGAGGGCCGCGCTATCCCGTCCAACATCGCCCGGGTCCTGGCCATGCTCGACGGAACGCGGACCATGGCCGACCTTCAGGCCGACCTGACCCGGGCCAATAATAATGTTCTTGTGGGCCAGGAGTTCCTGGAAACCATGCTCGGCGAACTGGACGCCACCTATCTGCTGGCCTCGGAACGCTACACCACGGCTCGCCAAGAGATCGTCGACAGATACTCGGCCTTGCCTGCAAGGCCCACTGCCCTGGCAGGTACGGGCTATCCCGCGGACCCTGGCGAACTTGCCGGGTTTCTGGACGTCGTCTTGGCCTCGGCCGGGCAACTGGAAGAGATTCCGGATTGGCAAGGACCGATCAAGGCCTTGGCCGCACCCCACATCGACCTCAACGTGGGCGGGCCGATTTACGGCCGGGCCTATGGCGCGTTGAGGAGCGCCGTGCAGCAAGGCTTCGCGCCTGAGCGGGTCGTGGTCTTGGGTGTGGGCCACCAACTTGCCGAGGACATGTACAGCATCGGGGGCAAGGCCTACGCCACGCCCCTGGGCGAGGTCCCAGCGGACGGCGAGGCCGTGGCCCGCTTGCGCGAGGCAGGGAAAAAGGTGGCCGCGGCAGATGATTTCGCCCACCGCTCCGAGCATTCCATTGAATTTCAAGTGCTGTTTCTGCAGCACCTCTTGCCCAAGGACTCCTTTTCCCTGATTCCCATCCTGTGCGGGTTCATTGGAGCAGGGGAACCGGGCCAAGGACCTTCCCGCGCCTCGTACCAGGAAACCGCCGGACCCTTCTTGGCCGAGCTGCGGGATATCCTGGCCGATCCCAAGACCCTGCTCGTGGCTGGGATCGACTTCAGCCACATCGGCCCCAAGTTCGGGCACCGGGAAGAGGCCGGAGCGCTGGAACAGGATGCCTCGGCCCATGACCAAGCCCTGCTGGAAAAGGCCGGGGCCATGGACGCCGACGGTTTCTGGGCCGAGTCCCGCCGCGTGCAGGACCGCTTCAACGTGTGTGGTTTCACGGCCCTGGCCTGTTTGCTGGAGGTGCTGCCGCCCTGCAAGGGCAGGGTGCTCGGGTATTCCCTGTGGCATGAGGAGCCCACCCATTCTGCCGTGGGCTTTGCAGCAGCGGGGTGGAGCCTCGAATGAACAACAGGGAAAGATTTTGTCCAGAAATGTGGACGGATGTCCCGGCTCTTGGTATGCAGGCTGAATACGGCGCAGGGGGCGCCGGATGAACCACCAAAAGGCTGAGACGTGAACAAGGACAAGCTGCGCGGCAATACCGAGGACTTGGTCAACCTGTCGTTTTTTGTGCAGATCGGCAAGGCCATCTCCCAGTCACGCTCCATTGAGGACACCCTCAATGAGGTCATGACCCAGATCGGCGAGATCTTCACGCCCTTGAACTGGTCCTTGCTCCTGGTCAATCCCAAGACCAAGGACCTCACCTTCACTGTGGTCATCGGCAAGAATTCAGCCGCGCTGGCAGGCAAGACCCTGCCCAAGGGCGAGGGCATTGCCGGGTGGATCGCGGAAAACGGCCAGTCCGTGATCGTGGAGGACGTCTCCAAGGACGACCGCTTTTCCCCCCGCGTGGACAAGTACACGGGCTTCACCACCCAGTCCATTATCGGCGTGCCGCTCATGGCGGGCAAGACCGTGTTCGGGGTCATCGAACTGATCAACAAGATCAACGGCAAGGCCTTCACGTCCTTTGAGCTCAAGGTGTTGACCACCATCGCCGATTTCGCGGCAATCGCCATTGAAAAGGCCTACTATTACCGGGCCCTCAAGAAGATGGCCATCCAGGACCCACTGACCGGGGTCAACAACCGGGGCCGTTTCGAGCGCATCTTGGAACGGGAGCTGGAAAAGTGCGAGCGCTACGGGTATCCTTTGTCCCTGCTCATGGTGGATATTGACGATTTCAAGACCATCAACGATACCTACGGACACGCTGTGGGCGACGCGGTGCTCAAATGCATGGCTGGAATCCTGTTGCGTTCCGTGCGCAAGGTGGACAATGTCTGCCGCTACGGCGGCGACGAATTCGTGATCGTCATGCCCAATACGCCCAAGGAAAAGGCCGAGGAAGCCCGGCGCCGCATCCTGAGCAACATCGAATATGAAAACAGCTTGGGCAAGGAAGCGCCGTTCATGGCTTCCATTGGCCTGCACTCCCTGGACAGCGGGGAGCGCTCCGGTCTCATGGATTTATTGGATACTGATCTTTACCGGCAAAAGGGCAAGAAACTGCCACTTAATTATGAGAGCGTGCTGGAGAACCTTGAGGATATGATCCAGGAAGAACGCCGCTTGTTCCACAGCTCGGCCACGGTTTCCACGCAAGAGCAGAACGGGGACGCCGATCAGGAGCAGGATCCGGGCGAGTCCGAGACCCCCAAGGGTTGCGGTGAATAGGAACAAAAGCCGCAAGCTGCGCGACCGGACAAGAACTCAAGACAATTTCAAGCGATTATCTCACACAATTCCAGACCTAAACCAATCCTGTAAGCAAGACTACTAACACTCCGTAACTACTGGTATTACATGCTCGACCTCCTGCTTTTCCTGCTGATCATCGCACCCATGTTGCTGGCCCTGCTTTGCCTGATTCCAAGCGGGGGTGTTCGCACCGTGGCGGTCCTGGCCTGCGCGTGTCTGCTCATTGCCGCCTCCATCGCTTTGGTCTTGGAGACACCGTTTCATTACGCGGCAGAGACCTGCGTGGGCATGGACCTGTCCCAGGCCGTGCAATGGGCGGATTTGGCCCTGCTCGGCCTGTTCCTCATCATTGGCTTGCTGCGCCGCAGCATTGCGGTGATCCTGCTCGCCCTGGCCCAACTCGGTCTGATCATCTGGCTTGAATTCTTCCTGATCACCGAACACCACGTTGCCCATCTCATGGGCGACAACCTGGCCCTGCTCATGGTGCTCATCGTCTCCGTGGTAGGCTCGCTCATCTGCGTGTACGCCTTGCCCTACATGCGCAAGCACGGGGAACACCACAAGGTTCCCTTTGGCGATCCCCGCTTTTTTGCGGTGCTGCTGCTCTTTCTCGGGGCCATGAACGGTTTGGTCCTGGCCGGGGACCTGTCCTGGCTCTACTTTTTCTTTGAGCTCACCACGCTCTGCTCCTATCTGCTCATTGGCCACGACCGGACCGAGGAGGCCGTGCACAACGCGGTGCGCGCCTTGTGGATGAACTCCCTGGGCGGTTTGGCCTTTGCCGGGGCTCTGGTTCTCGCCTTCATGCACTGGGAAACCCTTGAAGTGGCGCGGATATTGGAGTTCGCGCCCCAGGCCCCCATGTATCTTCTGCCCCTGGCCCTGCTGTGCCTTGCGGGCATGGTCAAGGCCGCGCAACTTCCGTTCCAGAGCTGGCTTTTGGGAGCCATGGTCGCGCCCACGCCCACCTCGGCGTTGCTGCATTCCTCGACCATGGTTAAAGCGGGCATCTACATGGTCCTGCGCTTGGCCCCGGGCATCCACGGAACCATGCTCGGCGACGGCGTGGCCCTGGTGGGCGGGTTCACTTTCTTCGCGGCTGGAGCCCTGGCCGTGGGTCAGAGCAACGGCAAGCGGGTCCTGGCCTATTCCACCATCTCCAACTTGGGCTTGATCCTGGCTTGCGCCGGAATCAACACCCCGGCGGCGATCATCGCGGCCATGCTGCTCACTGCGTTCCACGCCGTGAGCAAGGGGCTGCTGTTTTGCTGCGTGGGCGCGGTAGAGCAGGAAATCGGCTCCCGCGACGTGGAGGACATGCGCGATCTCTACGGCCGCATGCCCGTGACAGCGCTGTTGGCCGTGCTC
The DNA here is from genome assembly GCA_004796465.1 of Desulfovibrio sp. Classification (GTDB taxonomy): domain Bacteria; phylum Desulfobacterota; class Desulfovibrionia; order Desulfovibrionales; family Desulfovibrionaceae; genus MADRE1. The sequence goes on along the minus strand of QZKZ01000058.1, from coordinate 1,311 downwards.
GGCATCCTGGCCATGATCCTGCCTCCTTTCGGTATGCTTGTGGGCAAGTGGCTGGCCCTGGCCGCGGCCATGTCCTACCCCATGGTCTTGCTGCTCTTGGTGTTGGGCTCAGCCTTGACCGTGGTCTATTGGACGCGCTGGGCAGGGGGGCTGTTGGGCAGCTCAGGCGCGGACCGGCCTCCCACGGAACCCCAAGCTTTTCTCATGCGCTCGCCTTTGGTGCTGATGACGCTCATGGCCGTGGCCCTCGGCCTGGCCGCGCCCTGGCTCTACACCTGGCTCGAATTTCCCGTCGTCCGCGACTATAACGCCTTGCCCCATGGCGAAGGGGGCTGGGTCCTCATGGGAGGGCATGGCTTGGCCATGGTCTACCCCTTGTATGGGCTCGCCGCTCTGGGGCTGCTTTGTTTCCTGGGCAGGAACCGGGTTCGTTCCACACCGTATTTGTCCGGAGTCCAGACCGAAGAACCCGATGTGTACATCGGCCCGGCCAACGAGTCTGTACGGGTGGAGTACGCCAACTACTACCTGGCTGGCTTGTTCGGCGAGCAGCGCTTGACCCTGTGGCTGAATATGCTGGCCGTGGGCTTGTTGGCCTGGCTCGTGGCCGCTGCCCAGTGGCAGAACATGCTCCTGCCTTGGCTGCTGGGGAGGGTTTATGGATAAACGCCTCGTCTTCGCCTTGGCCGCTGTTCTGGCCGCGACGATTCTTGGCGGTCTGATCAGCGGCTTGGATCGCAAGCTCACGGCCCGGTTCCAAGCGCGCAAGGGACCGCCCCTGCTTCAGCCTTTTTACGACCTGCTCAAGTTGTTGTCCAAAAAACCCATGGCGATCAACAACTGGTTGGGCCCCTGCGCCGCGGTCTCGGCCCTGGCCGGAGCGACGGCTATTGGACTTTTGGTGTACGGCGCGCATTTGCTGCTGGTGGTGTTTGTCCAGGCTGTGGGCGCGGTTTTCCTGGTCCTGGGCGCGTTGTCCGCGCCGTCCCCGTACAGCCGCATCGGCGGTCAACGTGAGCTCCTGCAGATCCTGGCCAGTGAACCGCTTATCCTCTGGGCTGTGCTCGGGCTGGGTCTGGCCGGTTCCGGCTTTTCCGTTGATGCGATTCTCGCGGTGAAAGAACCGCTGCTTTTTTCCCTGCCCTTGGTCTTTGTGGCTTTGAGTTTGGCCCTGACCATCAAACTGAGAAAATCCCCCTTTGACACTTCGGCCTCGCACCACGCCCACCAGGAGCTGGTGCGCGGCGTCTACACAGAATATTCGGGCAGTGACCTGGCTCTCATCGAACTGGCCCACTGGCTGGAGACCGT
>QZKZ01000373.1 GCA_004796465.1 Desulfovibrio sp. | reverse complement strand
GTCATGCACCCGCCGCACTGGTGGCAACGCCCCCGCTTCTGCACGTCCTCGATAAGGTCCTTGAAGGTCTTGATGTCCAGGCCCGGCTTGGCTTCCATGTGCCGGAAAACCAGCCGCGACACACGTTCCTCCATGTACCGGGCCGCTTCTTCCACTTCCTCGCGGCCCATGTGCACGATGTCCTCGCCCAGCTTGTCCACCACATCGGGCTCCAATCCCGTGGCCTCGCGCACCACTTCGCCGTCCACCAAGCCGCTCTCCGAGAGCAGGCCACAGCCGCCGACCATGCCCAGGTACTCGTCCTGGACAAACACGGGCACGCCTACCTTGAGCAGCCCTGCCTTGCATTTGGCGATGACAATGCTGTGTTCGTCACGTCCTGTCTCGGCCATGCGCCGATTGGACGAGCCGCAAACCACCTCGGCCCGGGCCGGGTTGCCCTGGATCACCGGACAGAGGTGGTTGGCCCAGTTGCCTTGACCCGGCAGGAGCCTTCCTTGCTCGTCAAAGGCAAAGGGGGTCATGGACGAGTGATCGTAGAGATCATTGCTCAGCTCCTGCCATTTCTCCGGGGTCAGGATTTCCGTCAGTTTCATGCGCACCTCCCGGCGCCGCGCCATGGCGGGCGCGGTTAAAACTTGGCCAGAGTGAATATGGGGTTGCGCTTTTGCAGGTACTCCTCGGTGACGTAGCCGTCGCCAAAGCCGTACTTGTCCGCAACACCGATGATCGTGTCAAAGACCTCTGGCCGCAGCAGATCGTCAGCAGGCTTGATGCCCGTGGACAACAGGCTGCACACGCTTTCCGAACGGTAGTCCTCGCGGCCCTCGCGGTGGCCGCAAAAGCCCGAGTAAGTCACGCCGCCGCACTGCTTGCAGTAGTACCACTCCTTGACCAGCACGGATTCAATGCCCAGGTCCGGGATGTCGCGAAAGGCGAAGTGGGCCGCGTAGGTATCGCCGAATCCGTCGGGATGGGCGTGGTTCTTGCCGAACACGTGGCCGGTGCAACCCAGGTTCTTGCGGATGATGGCGTGCAGAATGGCTTCCTTGGGGCCGGCATAACGCCGATCCCAGAGGATCATGCTGGTGATGTGGTTGTTTTCCCGGAAATACCCGGACTTTTGCAGTTCGTGATGGGTGAGCAGCACCACTTCGTCGATGCAGTCGCCGATGCGCTTGCCGCCGACCGAGCAACTGACCAGGACGCTACGCGCCTTGTGTTGGAACCACGCCGCCTTCATCAGCCACTCATGGCCCATGTGCGGCACGCTGGAGGTGTGGAAGGCCACGACCCGGCCCCAGTGCCTGCGCTTCATGATCTTGCGCATGTCCTCGGGAGTGTAGAAGTACTTGTCGTAGGGATGCTGGAACACGGGGGGGTTCACCAGCCAGACCTCGCCGCCCAGGAATTTTTCGCCCAAAGAGTGCATCTGCTTGATGCCGGGATGGTCCACGTTGTCCATGCCGTATATCTTCTGCGCCATGTAGTCCGCGTCAAAGCTGAAGATGTCCTCGACCTGCATCACCGCAAAGGGCACGTTGTGGTACTCCATGAGCACCTTGTCGCCCACGGAGATGTCGAGCTGCTTGAGGGTTTCCTCGGACACGTCGCAGACAATGGGCAGGGGCCAGACATGCCCGCTGGGCAAAAGCATGGTGTTGACCACGCTTTCCACGTCCGCCCGGGTCATGAAACCCGTCAGCGGAGAAAAGAAGCCGTAGGCGATGTTCACCACCTCCCGTGCGGTTTGACCGTGAATGCGCAGCACAGCGGAACATTCGTCCACGAGCTTGACCGCTTCTTCCCTGTCGGTGACCAGCCTGTTGACGAGCGCGCCGCCGTGGGGAGAAAGGGTGTTGTCAACGCTGTTTCCACTCATGGCACACCTCCTTCCTTTAGGTATCCGTCAGGGTGATTTCCCTTAGCCTCCGTTTGAGGTACCTGCCCAGGGACTCGATTTCCGGAGGCTGCAAGCGACCAATGTCGCGGCTTACGGTTTTAATTCGGATGGCGCCCAGGCCCGTGGCCGTACTCACGGCCGAGGCGTTGACGCCTCCCTTGTCCGGCAACAGGCCGCAGCCACCCACCAAGCCCAAAAATTTCCCCTTGGAGAACACGGGTTGGAATACGCCCATGAGCCCTGCCTCGCATTGGGCGATCACCGGTGAGCTGCTGAGGTTGTTGATGTCCATGATTCGTTCTCCGATGCGTCCGCAGATGGCGGTGAGTCCTTTGTTTTCTCCCCGGATCATGGGGCACAGGGAGTTGGCCCAATTCCGGTACGCGGTAATGCGCACACCGTTTTCGTCTATGATGCAACTGTTCAACCCTGTACGCTCGTTGAACTCCTTTTCGAATTCGACCCACTGCTGTAACGGGATCATGTCTAATAATCTCATGGGACCTCTCACTTTGCTTGAGACTCCCATTCATCCGACAATCGAGGTCAGGGCGTTTCACTTCCAGAGGAGCATATTCAATGCCAAAATGGAGTCTTTTTTTCTGGGTATTTTTTCTTACATTGCAAGTATGTTACAGTAATCTCCTGTTGTAGTATCTCTTTATCCATTTCGCTCATGCGTTGTTTACGACACAGTGTCACGGAACATTGTGTGCCATGCTACATTCACTAGCCTCGCCTCGAATCAGCCGTTCCCAAGCTCTTGGAAATTCACGCATCACGGGATCAGTATATTGCCCGTGGCAGGGGAGGCAGGGCCCGACCCTGAGGATGGCCTGCTGTTCTTCTTGGCCAAAGGGCCTGCCGCCCTCCCGGTTGAACCGCCACTCGCTGTTTCCTCCGGGATCAACCAGGACATCGCTCACTTCGCCTTCCTGGACGGTATGGCGAACCATGGTTTCAAGACCTGGAACAAATCGTCCGCTGCCCAAGCCCAGGGACTTGGGATCGAGGTGACAATCCTCGCATGTGCGGGAACGGGTCTGCGTGGAATGGGGGTCGAACCAGGAAGCTGTCATGCCGCGCACCGAGGACTCGGGCAGGTACTCACCCTGCGCGTTGAACACGGACACGCCCACCTCGCAAGGAGACACGGGACCGAT
>QZKZ01000122.1 GCA_004796465.1 Desulfovibrio sp. | reverse complement strand
TCAGGTCAACACAGCCAGGCCGTAGCTATGTATGAGCAGGCCATTGCCGACCATCCCGACAACCCCGCGGCCCGGGACGCGGGCATGGCCCTGCTGCGCGCGCACCTTGAGCAACAGGCCTTTGCTGACGCCGACTCGGTGGCCCAATACCTGTTGACCCGTTGGCAAGGCATCCGTTTTGACCTGCCCGAGGTCCTGTTCCTGGCGGCCACAGCCAAGCAAGGAATCGGTGAACGTGACTCCGCCAGGCGGCTGTGCCTTGACTTGCGCAACCTCGATCCAGGGGCGGAGATATCCCTCCAGGCCGAGGCCATGGTGGTGGACAATGCCGATGCCCATACCTCGGCCCGCGTCACCGCGCTGTTCGGGCAAGCGCGGCAAGGCAGCGCCACTGCCCCGGCCTTGGACCACGATCCAAACCTGACCGTGGACCTCGGCGCCTTGGTGGTGGAGCTGAATAATGGACGGTTTTTCCTGGCCCGGTTTGTGTTCCTGGTACCCGACCAAATCGCTGTCTGGGAGCTGGACACCAAGGCCGTCCCACTCCGGGACCTGATCGCCCGGTACATGGCCAATGAAGATCCCGCGCGGTTTGTGGAGCTGGAGGCCTCGGCCCTTGCGGCCACGGTCCTGGCCATGGCCAACGAGCAATTGGTCCATGGCCATGTGGAGCAGACCCTGCTCGTGCATTCCGCCCTGTCCACGCCATGATTTTGCGGCCCATGCCTTGCGGAGCCCCTGGCCGGAGCAGCTACCCCCCCTGGATTCCAAACACTTTGCGCCTTGCCAAGGCCGGGACAACAGTGTAGCCCAAGGGACATTCCGCATGGGTCCATCTCCCATGGCAAGCTGAAACCCCCTGCCCGCAAAGGATTTTCCATGAAAACACGCTGTATTTTCGCCCTGGTCCTCGTCAGTGCGCTGCTCATGTGCGTGAGCGGATGCGGCGGCGAAGAAGAGGCCGAAACCTCGCCTTCACCTGAATCCTCGTCACCTGCTGACGCTGTGCGTGGTTTTTACGCCGCCCTGTACAACAACGACACCCAAACCGTTGAGGACGTGCAAAACCTGACCCAGCACATTGTGGACGAGTTTTTCTACACCACCAGCGAGGAAGAGCTGAACACCCTCATGGTCGGCCTGCCCCTGATCATCGACCGCACTTCGGTGTACGGCGGAGCCACTGTGGAGTTCCAGGACGTGGAATACGAAATCATCAGCCAGACCCCGGACACGGCCCGGGTGCGCATGACCGGCCGCGCCATCTCCACCTTGCCTGACGGCCTGGTCCAGGACCGCGACCTGGACAAGACCTACCAGCTCGTCAATGTTGAGGGGAAATGGAAGATGCGCAGCCTCGAATAATCACGCCGCGCAATACGCATAAAAGAGAAAAGGGGCATGGCCGAATTGCAACGGCCATGCCCCTTCTATTTTGTGAAAAAACTCTACGGTCAGTTCTATTGGCTGGGCTGGCGGGAGAAGAACTCCAGCATGGTCCAGGCCGCAGACAGAGCCGTGGACGGTTCGTCGGGGTTCACGGCCGAAGCCCTTCCTCCGGGCCAACTGTGGCCGCCGCCCAAAATCGTGTACACCATGACCTCGGAACCAGCGTCCTGGCCTACGTAGCGCTCGCGCAACACCCCGTCGCGCTCGATGCGCTCCGGGGCCTCGTAACCGCCGTTGCGCGCGACCCAATACGCCACCACATCGGCAACGGACGGGATTTCCATATCCAAGAGGTCGGACTGGCCGCCTGTATAAGGCACTACTGCATCCCCATCGCCGTGGAACAGGATCACGGGCATGGGTTTGACCGGACGGCAGTTGGTCAGCTCCATGGACGCGCCCACAGCGCCAACGCCCGCGACCTTGTGCGACAAGCGGCAACCCGCGGTCAGGGCCAAGGCGCCGCCGTTGCCGAATCCTGTCACGTACACGCGTTGGGGATCAGCACCATATTCAACAATCAAGAGGTCAATGAGCTCGGCCAAAAAACCCAGGTCATTGACATTGTCCTGGCTCGCGCCGCCGCAACACGGGCCCACGTTCCAGCCGCCGCCCATGCCCTCGGGAAAGACCGCGAGAAAACCCAGTTCCATGGCGGCTTCAGCCATGCCCGACATGGCCATTTCCGAGGCCGCGTTTTCCTGGAACCCGTGCAGGTCGATGACAACGGGCATGCGCCTCATGTCCGTGTACCCGTCCGGAAACACCAGGACCGCGCTACGCATGGTCCCATCGTGCTCCAGGCTGATCACGCGTTCCTGGGAGAACAGGCTGTCCTCCACCACGCTCAGGGTGGAACACGCATTGGCCAGCACCAGTAAACTTCCCAGCGCCAGCACTGCCGCAGCCAAGCGAATGGATGCCTGGAAAACTCCGTTGCCCAAGGCGACCTCCTTCAAGGGTAGTGTCCGCACATTTCTTACCCGTGGCTTGCACAGGGGGCAAGACCTTTCTCAACGCTGGGAACCCATTACGCCGGCCAACCTACTTGGCGAATCCGTAATCCAGGAGCAGAGTCCCATCGTGGACAAGATTCTCACCGCCCTGGGCGTGGCTTTCCCCTGGACCGCCCATGAGCACGGCCACCAACCGCCTGCCCTCGCGGCTGGCGGTCAAGGCCAGATTGTATCCGGAACTGGAGATGTACCCGGTCTTGAGTCCGTCCACGCCGGGATAGCGTTGCAGCATCAGGTTGCGGTTTTCCTGGAC
>QZKZ01000344.1 GCA_004796465.1 Desulfovibrio sp. | reverse complement strand
CGTCGAGTAACCCCCCAGAAAGTCAGCAGTTCCAAATCCAAATGTCGTGACTTTTGTCGTGACAACGCAAAAAGGGTCACGACGATTAAGCCGTAATCCCTTGATATCGCTGATCGGGATGAGAGGATTCGAACCTCCGGCCTCCTGACCCCATTCAGTCAATGCTTTTCCCGGCATTGTCAGCTATATCTGCTCAGCTTCTCAAGTATATGGAATGGATGGTGTAAAACCATTGGGGAGGTGGGCCGTTCCTTTTATACAAGGCAGGCCTGTGGCCTGGTGCATTGTCTCCATGAGAGCATCGCATTTTTCACAAAACCCCCCGCCAACCAAAGTCCATCCCGAGCCATTCTTGCTGGCGAACATGCAGGTTGAAATATGAATAGCCTCGGCTCCTTTGCTTTTAAGAATTTTTGCTAATTCTCCAACGTTGTTCCCGGGGCAGTGGCAGGTAAAAATCCCAACTACTTGTGCATTTTCATAATATTGAAATCCTTCCGTGCCTTGTTCAGCGCATCGGAGGCCGCTTGTCAAGGGGCAAAAGAACTCGTTTATTTCGCAACGAATAATACCGACTTTTGTCATCAGCAACTCCTATGCATAAATATTGATTAAAATTGTTGTTATTAGTTTATAAGAGCGTATTGTGTTCTGTTACTGCATTTCCAAATCAAACATAGTTTAGAGGATTTCTTTTGAATGCGGTGAATAGTATCCATCTATGTGCCATGTGCTTTATCCAGAAGAATCAGCATTGTAGTTGAATGGTCAGGCTTCTCAGGGGAGGCGCATAGTGCCAAAGACTCGATCAAGTCTTCCTTGAAATATGGAAAGAAACCTTGTTCTTTGAGATAGGTCAGAAACAGATTCGCCCCATATACGTAGAGGTGGGGATTACCATCTTTCAAAAGCCGTCCAAGTACAAACTGATCGGCGTAAGGTTCTTCAACGACGGCAAGAAATCGATGGAGGCCCCGGAAACTACAAACCACGCGTATGTTGTAATGCTCGCCAACCATGCGCGTCGTCATGAGCGGTTCCCCATTGCGAGGTATATCGTTTCGCAACCCAGTCCATTGCGTCATTACTTGGAGAAGTCGTAATAAAAGTGCCTGGAAGGTCTTTGTCTCCTGGTCAACGATCAACCTTAAGGATTGCTTATCCATGTTGCTTGTCCTGACGGTGTTATACGACGGCGAGGGAGATAATGCTCGCCGCCGTTGTTGGGATTACAAGTTCACGTTTTTAAGATCGTCTCCCAGGTACTCTCGTTCGTTTTCGCCGAGTATGCCCAGCGACAGGCAAATCAGGGTCCACAGGTGAACAACTGGAAAACCTGCGTCGAAATGCTCGCTTAAGTCGTGGATTTGCGAATGGCAATTGTGGCAGGGTGCGATGCAGTAGTCCGCACCGGTTTGAAGAATTTGGTCCAGTTTGATGCGTCCGTAGGCCCGCCGCGCATCGGAGTATCCCGATTGCAGGAATCCCCCGCCCCCTCCGCAGCAATAATTGTTGGACTTGTTGGGCCACATGTCGATGAAATTCTCCTTACCAACCACGGAGTTGACCACAAAGCGCAGATCCTCGGCCACGGGATCTCCCAGAGATTTACGCACTAGTTGACAGGGATCCTGGACAGTGAACGTGACGCCGAGCTCCTTGTTCCAGTCGGAGTTGACCGGCAGCTTGCCCTCACGGATCCACCGAGCATAACAGCGGATGATGGACTCCATTTCAAAGGAGTGTTCCACGTTGTAGCGTTGCAGTCCGGCCCGGACTGCATAGAATTCGTGGCCTCACTCGGTGTTGAGCCAAACCTTGCACTCAAGGTCCTCCACGGCCTTGGCCTTGTTGCGTACAACTGCTTCCCAGGCTTGGTCATCGGCAAGGAACATGCAGTAATTTTCCGCAGCCCAACCAACAGTGCTGTAGGTCCAGTCGGCCCCTACAAGATTAAGGATTTTCCACAAGGGAACCATCTCATCAGGCTCGGTCATGGGCTCCCGGGAATTTTGGTTGAGAAAGTAATATGCCCCTTTGCGGTTGATGGAAGCTTCTAAGTTCTCTTGGCCGGGCTGGGTATCGCGTACTTCTTCAAGAACGTCCCTGACCACGAATTCAAAATCGTCGCTCGATGCGCCCATAGCGCTATTTGTTTCCTTGTTCAGAGCATGATCGCAAGAGCCAACGATACCCTTGGGCCGGTTCTCCCTTGGCCAGGCTTGGCGGCAATAAAAAACCAACTGGGGGATGTCCACACCCATAGGACAGGCGTAAACGCATCGCCTGCACATGGTGCACATCCAAACCCAGGGTGTGGAGAGAATTTCCTCATCAAGTCCTAGGGCCAGCAACCTGAGGAATTTTCTTGGATCCATGTCTTCCAGACCCGAAGCTGGACAACCAGCCGTACAGGCTCCGCAGGTGAGACACATGCTGAGGTTTCCTCCCTCAGGAAGAAGTTCCTTCACTTGGGACAAAAAGCGAGATGTGGTGGGATGAACCGGACCAGCAGCAATCGGTTCGGATACGACGGCGGTTTCACTCATGGCGGCCTCCTGTGGTGGTACTGAGGGAAAGCGCATACACGTCGGCGCAATGCCTGTCATGAGAGCAAGAAAAGGGCCGTTTGGGCTGGGTAAAAAATAGATGTGTTTTCAGTGGGTTTCAGAGGCAGAGCCAACATGTGTTGCAGTCTTGCGTTGCAGATTCGCAACGCCTGCGCAACAAATGCTGCACCAGGCGCTTTACCACAGCCTTCTTGCGACCCCTTTCACCAACTAGATCGGAAAGGATGCCTTAGATGCCATATTTTTTGCGACGCCGCCATAAGGTGCTGCGATCAATGCCCAGGGCTTGGGCAGTCTCGGCCATGCGGTGACCGTGCTCCTCGAGCGCCTGGCGCAAAATTTCCGCTTCGCGCGCCCTGAGGTCTGGCTCCTTCAAGGGCAAAGGCTCGGGGCTCGAAAGGGGCTCGGCCACGAGATATTGAGGCAGGTCCTCGACCATGATTTGGTCTGAGGTGGCCAGGACCACGCCGTGCTCAATCATGTGCCGGAGTTCGCGGACATTCCCCGGATACTTGTAGTCCAGGAGGCGCTGCAGAGCCCTGGGTTCTAAGCCAAGCACCTGCTTGCCCTGGCAGGCCGCGATCTCGGCAGTGAAGTGTTCGATGAGCAGGGGAATGTCGCAAAGCCGCTCTCGCAAGGGGGGCAAGGTTAACTCGACAACTCGTAATCGATAATAAAGGTCCGAACGAAATTCGCCGGACTCGACCATGGTTCCCAGATCGCGGTTGGTGGCGGCTACCAAACGCACATCCACTCTCTCCGCCTGGGTGGCGCCTAAGGGGTGATAGACCTGCTCGTCCAGGACTTGGAACAGCTTGGCCTGAAGTTCCCTGGGGATATCCGCCACCTCGTCCAGAAAAACCGTACCGCCTTGGGCTTGGCGGAACAAGCCTGGTTTGTCCTGTTGTGCATCGGTAAAGGCCCCCTTGCGGTAGCCGAACAGTTCAGACTCCAACAGGTTGGCTGGAATGGCCGCGCAATTGACCTTCACGTATGGCTTGGTCTTTCGCGGGCTGTTATTATGAATTACCCGCGCCAGCAGATCTTTGCCAGTACCTGTTTCTCCCCTGAGGAGCATGGTCGCATCCGAAGGCGCCACCACGTCCAAGGTCTTGAAAAGTCTTTGCATTGTTGGATCTCGGCCTACGATGTCTGAATACTTGTAGGATTGGCGTATGGTCTTTTCCAATGCCTGCCTGGCGGTGAGATCCAGCATTGACTCCACTCCGCCCAGGATTCGGCCTTGCTCGTCGTGCAAAACGGCTGCGGTTATTTCCAGGGGGATGCGCCGTTTATTGCGATTGATAATTTCAACGCGAACCTTGACCACGTTTTTTCCGGAATCCATGGCCCGGCGGAGGTAACACCGTTTGTCGCAGCGGTCAGAGTTGAATATTTCCCAGCACCTTTTACCCAGAGCCTGACCTGCTGAAAAACCCGTTATCCGTTCCGCTTCCTTGTTGAAAAAGGAGATGATCCACTCTTGGTCAACGGTGAACACACCCAAGGCGACGCTGTCCAGAATGCGTTTGAGTCCATTGAAGTCTATGTCATTTTCCATAAGAATTTTTCGTATACAGGGAAGCAACCAAGAAATCCAAGGGCGCAATAGCATAATTTTTTGGGGACGCCCAACTCATCTTATTCGTGTGACCTGCATTTGTGGTTTACACAATCCTTGATGTCATATTTTATGAGAGCATGTCAGTGAATGAAATCGATTTCATTCCCCCTCAATTCATCAAGTAACCCCCCAGAACTTCGGCAGTTCCAAATTCAAATGTCGTGACTTTTGTCGTGACAACGCAAAAAGGGTCACGACGATTAAGTCGTAACCCCTTGATATCGCTGGTCGGGATGAGAGGATTCGAACCTCCGGCCCCCTGAACCCCATTCAGGTGCGCTGCCAGACTGCGCTACAT
>QZKZ01000196.1 GCA_004796465.1 Desulfovibrio sp. | reverse complement strand
CCCCACACCCCATCTCATAACACCCCCCCGGCACCCAAACGAACTCCATGCCGGTAATGGGCTCCACCCACTCATCGCCCACTTCCTGGGCAGCCAGGGGGAACGTGGTGGCCAATACACAAAGGGCAACAACGCAGCAGAGGAGAATGGTTCTCATGAGGCCTCTCTCGTGGTTTGGCTTCTGGTAGATAGTAGTTGTGTCGCTGGTACCACATTCATCTGTAAAAGCCACCTACTCCTTATGCGTTCATAATTTAATGAACGTATTGCGCAACCCACGATCAAAACAACAAGGGACGCGCCGAAAAACGACGCGCCCCTTATGTTGCCAGTCCATGCCGGCCTGGAGGCATCCTTGCCAGCGTGCTTACAGCGCGCTCTTCATATAGGCTTCCATGCCCATGCTTTGAAAATAGGAGGCTGCGCCTCCTGACTCGTCACCATCACTGCCGAACAGGGCGTTGAGGCCTGAGACGCCGCTCTGGAAGGCGATACGCAGCTCATCCAAGGATACGGTGCCGTCCTCGTTCAGGTCCAGCTCGTCATACTCCTGTTCGGAGCTGCTGGAGGAATCGGACGAGGAGCCCGATCCTTGCGAAGGCGGCGGACCCATTGGCGGTGCGCCCTCGCCCATGCCCTGCATCACGTTCAGCGCGCCCATCATCTCGCGCGCCTGCTCCATCTTGGCCTGCATGTCCTGCTGGATTTCCTCGGCGGATATCTGGCCGTCACCGTCCGCATCCACGTCGTTGAACATCTCCTCGCTCAGGCCGGATTCTTCCAGGCTCAACAGGCCGTCGCCATCGCCGTCGTTTTCCTGCACAAGAAACTGGGCGGTTTCTTCCGTATCCATCCCCCGTTCCCGTGCGGTTTGCAATTGTTGCAGCACTTCCTGGGACACACCGCCCATGGAACCGCTGATTCCGGATACACTCATGGCTTACCTCGCTGGTTGTTTTGTTGCCGGACCAAGCCCGGCAAAACATGCCGCATGGACTCTAGCGTCAGGAAAACAAGCAAGGTCCGGGACAAAACAGCGCTGGCAAGCATTAATAAGTCTCAAGAAATGTAAAGAGATCACCTGGGCCATGGGGCAACACGAGCTGCAAGCCGCATGAAGCTTGCCCGGGGAAAGGGAAGGGGAAGAATTAAAAAAACTCTAGAAAAATGCTTGACAATTGAAACGGGTATCAGTAAGGCTAAACCCACCTGGACCATTTGTGCCGGTGTACTGTGTAGAGAATAAATTCCTAGGGCACATTGCTCAGTAGAATCTCGACAAGGCGCCACACGGTGATTCCGGGTTTTTTTACGCCCTTTTTCCGACTTCTCTAAAACATTTCCAGATTTGCCAGGCTCACGTCCTCGGGCACGGGCGCGGTCTCAATGGACTTGATGTCCCGGCGGAACAGACTGACCAAGCCCATATCGAGCCTGCCTGCCCCGGCGTCCTCGTCAATGATGGCCAGGGCCTCACCTTGGGTCTTGGGCGCTTTGTAGTGCCGCTTCTGGCGCAGGGCGTCGTACATGTCCACGATGGCCAGGATTTGGCTCTGGAACAAGATGTCGTCGCCTTTCATGCCTTCTGGGTAGCCCGAGCCGTCGAGCCGCTCGTGGTGCTGGCGGATGATGGTCATGAAGTCGGGAAAGGACCCGGACAAGGGGATGTGCTGCAGGATGCGGCAGCTTTCAATGGGGTGGCGGAAGATCTCGATCCATTCCTCCTCGGTCAGGTTGCCCCGGTCCGTGATCAGTCCGGCCCGCTCCTCCTCGCTGAGCACAGGCAAGGACCTGCCCGAGGCGGACAGGGTCATGGAGTGAAAGCGGTCAATGACCGCCTTGTCTTCGTCGGTCAGCATGTAGGATTCATTGATCTTCTTGAAGCGGGAAAGCTCATCCTGCCACGACACGTTGTTGGCCGTGCCCCAAAAGGCGAGCTTCAGGCCGATCAGATCGAGGCGGCCCTTGGGCAAGCGGGTGGACTTGGTGAGCACTTCCTCGCGTACGCCGATCTTGCCCACGTCGTGCAGGAGGCCCGCGTAATACAGCTCTTGCAGTTGGATCGCCGAGAATTCCTTGTCCGGAAAAATCTTTGTATCGTTGTTGACTGCTTGGGCCAAGCCAAAGGCCAATTGGGCCACGCGCTGGGAATGGCCCGAAGTGGTGGTGTCGCGGGAGTCAATGGCCGTGGACATGGCTTTGATCAACGCCAGCAGGATCTTACCCGTTTGTTCAAAGTGCATGGCGTTTGCCATGGCGATCCCGGCAACCGTGGCCAAGGTGTCCATACGCTTGAGGTGCGCGGTGCTGAAGCTGCTCCCGTGATCGATCCCGGCCAGGACCAGCGCGCCCAGCACTTCGCCGGACACAACAATCGGCTTGATCAGCACCGACTCGATTCCCTGGACTTCTTTGTTCCACCGCTCGTCATGGGCCAAATCATTGATGATTTCCCCACGTCCCTGGGCCATGACCTCGATGAACAAGGGACAGCCGGGCAAGAACTTGTATCCGCCCTGGTCCACGGGCCCTTGGGAGCCGTAGCAGGTAAAGCCGTCGGATTTCTCGTCCCGGAAATACATGAGCCCCCGAAACCCCGGCCCCAGACCGCTCTCGCACTCGCTGAGCAGAGCGTCCGCCACTTCGCTCACACGCATGGACCGATTGAGGTGCAGCACGGAGCGGTTGATGAGCGCCATCTCCCGGTATTGCTCCAAGGCCTCTTCGCCCAGGGACCGGCGCAGTTGGTGTTGGTCCAGGAGCTGGTTCAGGGACAGGGCCAGGAACCGGCACAGCCCTTGCGCCTGCTCTGCCCGGCCCGGCCCGCTGACGAGCAGGCGGCCCACCTGTGTGCCGCCAAAAAGCAGTTCCCGCGTGGCCTGTCCCGGGCTTTCGGCTAAATGCCGAGCAATTTCGTCGTGAGGAGTGGCCTTGCTGACATCAACACCGGCCCAGGCAATGGGAGTATCCTCTGCGTCGAATACCGCAGCGGAAAAACCGGCTCCGGCCGCAGTAAGGCCGTCCAGGAGAAATCCGTGCAAAAATGACGGCTTGAGAAGTTTGGCAAGGGGACGCATAACAGCCGGTGCACCAGGATCAGGTGATGTCAAGAAGTTCCTTGGCCATGTCAACTACTTCATCGGGATCAAAGGGCTTGGTCATGTACTTTGCCGCGCCCAGGTCCAGCCCCTTTTTTCGATCCACTTCCTGGCCCTTGGCCGTGAGCAGCACAATAATGATGTCATTGAGGTCAGGGTCTTGCTTGACCACGCGGCAGACTTCGTACCCATTGAGCCTGGGCATCATGATGTCCAGGAACACCACTTGGGGATGCTCGCGATGAATGATCTCCAGGCCTTCTTCCCCATCCCCGGCTGAAAACACAACAACGGAGTGTTCGTCTTCCAGCTCTTCCAAGGCCTGCTCCAGCAGGGTCCGGATATGCAGTTCATCCTCAACGATCAAAATGGACTTGGCCATGAATCCCCTCCCAGACTGAATATCCTGCTCGCGGCCCGGCTCTCCGTGTTCTCATGGGCAGATTGCTTCTGTATATCCACCTATAACAACTGCTTGCTTTTGGAGCAAATTGTTTCCATCAAACGCACCATATATTCACATTTATCCGCCCCTTGCCAAGGCCTACAAGGCCGCCTGCAACAAGGCTTGGGTATACGGCTGTTGCGGGGCGCTGAAAATTTCTTCCAAGGGACCTGATTCCACCACCTGGCCCGCGCGCATAACGATCACGTCGTGGCACAGGGTGCGCACCACCCGCAAATCATGGGTTATGAAAATGTAGGCCAGGCCGTGTTCTTGCTGCAAGCGGCGCAAAAGCGACACCACCTGGAATTGCACGGAGCGGTCCAGGGATGAGGTGGGTTCGTCCAGGATCATGAGTTTGGGCCTGAGCACCAAGGCCCTGGCAATGGCGATGCGTTGCCGTTGCCCGCCGGAAAATTCGTGGGGATAGCGGTACATGGACTCGGGGTCCAGCTCCACCTCAGCCAGGGCCTGGCGGACCTGCTCAAGCCGCCCTTCCCGGCCCTGCCTGTTGTTGTGCACTTCAAGTCCCTCGCCCACGATCTCGGCCACGGACATACGCGGGGACAGACTGCCAAAGGGGTCCTGGAACACCACCTGGATTTGGGAACGCAGATCCCGCATCTTGCCCGCGTCCAGGCTGTCCAGGCTTTGCCCGGCAAAGGTGATCCCGCCCCGGCTCTTGATCAGCCGCAAAATGGCCAAGCCCAGGGTGGACTTGCCCGAGCCGGATTCGCCCACCACGCCCAAGCTGCGGCCCTGCTTGAGGCTCAGGGACACGCCGTCCACAGCCTTGATGTGGTCCTTGGTGCGGCGCAGCAAACCCCGCTTGACCGGGAACCAGACCTTGAGGTCCTGGGTGGCCAGCAACTCGGGGTCGCCGGCTTCCACGGGACAAGGTTTGCCGCCGTCCTCGTTGAGCAGCAGTTCCTTGGTGTAGGGATTGCCGGGATGGGTGAATATGGTTTCCGTGTCGGCGCATTCCTTGATTTCGCCTTGGTGCATGACGCAGACCCGGTCAGCGTGGCGGCGCACCACGCCCAGGTCATGGGTAATGAGCAGCACGCCCATATCCATGCGCTGCTTGAGTTCGGCAATAAGGTCCATGATCTGGGCCTGCACGGTCACGTCCAGGGCCGTGGTGGGTTCGTCCGCGATGAGCAGATCCGGCTCGTTGGCCAGGGCCATGGCGATCATGACCCGCTGCCGCTGCCCCCCGGACAGCTCATGGGGATACGAGGCCAGCCGCGATGCGGGCTCCTTGATACCCACCAGGTCGAGCAACTCCAATACCCGCTCCCGGGCCTGCTGCTTGCCCATGCCCTGGTGCGCGAACAGGACTTCGCTGATCTGCTTCTCCACCTTGTGCAGGGGGTTGAGCGAAATCATGGGTTCCTGAAAGACCACGCCCACGGCGTCGCCGCGCAAGGACCGCACCACTTGTTCTCCGGCGGACAACACCTCTTGGCCCTGGAGGAAAATCTCGCCCGAGGGATGCCGGGCCTTGGGGTAAGGGAGCAGCTTGAGAATGGAGTGGGCGGTCACGGACTTGCCTGACCCGGATTCGCCCACCAGGGCCAGGGTTTCGCCCTTGACCATTTCCAGGGACACGTTTCTGACGGCGTGGATGGTCCGGCCCTGGTCCACGAAATCCACGGACAGATCCTTGATGCGCAGCAAGGGCTCGTGCACGGGGTTGACGGTTGCGTCGGACATGTCGAGTGTATCCCTTAGACCGCGTGCCTGGGGTCGAATGCGTCCCTGGCCGCCTCACCGATGAACACCAGCAGGGAGAGCATGATCGAGAGGGTGGCGAATGCGGAGATGCCGATCCACGGGGCCTGGAGATTGGCCTTGCCCTGGGCCAGGACCTCGCCCAAGGAGGGCGAGCCCGCGGGCAGGCCAAAACCGAGGAAATCAAGGGAAGTCAAGGTGGTGATGGCTCCGTTGAGGATAAAGGGCAAAAAGGTGATGGTGGCGACCATGGCGTTGGGCAGGATATGGCGGGCCATGATGGTCCGGTTGGGAAGGCCCAAAGCCTTGGCCGCACGCACGTATTCCAGGTTGCGGCCACGCAGGAACTCGGCGCGCACCACGTCCACCAGGGCCATCCAGGAAAAAAGCAGCATGATGCCCAGGAGCCACCAGAAATTGGGCTGCACAATACTGGCCAGGATGATCAGCAGGAAAAGCACGGGCAGGCCGGACCAAACCTCCATGAAACGCTGCAGGATCAGATCGATCCAGCCGCCGTAATAGCCCTGGACAGCGCCCGCAGCCACGCCGATCACCGTGCTGACCAGGGTCAGGGCCAGGCCGAAGAGCACGGAAATGCGAAAGCCGTAGATGAGCCGGGCCACTATGTCCCGGCCCTGGCCGTCCGTGCCCAGCCAGTTGACGCTGTCCGGCGGCGAGGGAGCGGGTGTGGGCAAATTGAAGTTGATGGTGTCATAGCTCCAGGGAATAAGCGGCCAAAGCATCCAGCCCTTTTCATTGATTTTTTCCACAAGAAAGGGGTCCCTGTAGTCAGCTGCCCACTCAAAGTCCCCGCCAAAGTCGGTCTCCAGGTAATCCGTAAACACCGGGCAATACAGGCCGCCGTCGTACATGATCAGCACGGGCTTGTCGTTGGCCCAGAATTCCGCGCCCAGGCTCAGTACGAAAAGCGCTGAAAAAATCCACAAGGACCACCAGCCCCGCTTGTTGGCCTTGAAATTCCGCCAGCGGCGGGCAGCCAAAGGCCGCAGTTTGACGCGCAAGGGATTTTTCATCAGGTCCCCCTGCTCTCAAAGTCAATACGTGGATCAATGATCATATACGTCAAATCGCTCACCAGTTTGGTGAGCAATCCGATCAGGGTGAAGATGTACAGGGCGCCGAAGATCACGGGATAATCGCGCTGCATGGTGGCTTCAAAGCCCATGAGGCCCAGGCCGTCCAAGGTGAAGATGACCTCGATGAGCATGGATCCCGTGAAGAACATGGCGATGAACGCTGCGGGAAATCCCGCGATGATGATCAGCATGGCGTTGCGGAACACGTGGCCGTAGAGCACCCGCTTTTTGGTAATGCCCTTGGCCCGGGCCGTGACCACGTACTGCTTGTTGATCTCGTCGAGAAAGGAGTTCTTGGTGAGCATGGTCAGGGTGGCGAAGCCGCCAATGACCATGGCCGTGATGGGCAGACAGAGATGCCAGAAATAGTCCGCGATCTTGCCCCACAGGGACAGTTCGGCAAAATCCGGGGAGGTCAGGCCCCGCAAGGGAAACAGGTCAAAGTAGTTGCCCCCGGCAAAGAGCACCACCAGCAGAATGGCGAACAGAAAGCCGGGAATGGCGTTGCCCACGACCACCAGGCCGCTGGTCCAGATATCAAAGCGCGAGCCGTGGCGCACGGCCTTGCGGATGCCCAAGGGGATGGACACCATATAAATGATGAGAGTGGACCAAAAGCCCAAGGAAATGGACACCGGGAGTTTGCTGATGATCATGTCCAGGACGTTGCGGCCCCGGAAAAAGCTGTCGCCGAAGTCGAACACGGCGTAGCTTTTGAGCATGATCCAGTAGCGCTCCCAAATGGGCTTATCAAAGCCGTACAGGGCCTCGATCTTGGCCAGAACATCCTGGTCCAGACCTTGCGCGCCCCGGTACTGGCGGCCGCCCTCGCCGCCTCCCGCCCCCGGCGAATCGGGGGCGGCCATGTCTCCGCCCGATTGGGTCACCCGCTCCACGCCCGTGGCCGAGCCGCTTTCCATTTGAGCGATGAATTGGTCCACCGGACCGCCCGGCGCGACCTGGACCACAAAAAAATTCACGGTCATAATCCCCAACAAAGTGGGGATGATGAACAACAAACGGCGAAAAATATAGGCGATCATGGCAGGGGATCAGGCCTAGCGGAAGGCTTGATTTTCCTCGGCCAAGCGGGCCAGCTTGTCCTGGTCGATCCACCAGGTGTACATGCTCATGCCGTAAGGCGCGGCCTGCTCGGGCCAGGAAAAGATGTCCCAGTGGGCGATGCGGTACGCGCCGTAATGCCAATGGGGCACCACGTAGTGGCCCCACAGCAGGGCCCTGTCCAAGGCCCGGGTGCGGATCACCAGTTCCTCCCGGGACGGGGCCTCGACCACCAGTTCCACCAACTTGTCGATGGCCGGATTGTCGATACCCGCGTAATTTCGACTGCCCGGAGCGTCCCGGGATGAGGAATGCCAGAAATAATACTGCTCATTGCCCGGGGACATGGATTGAGCCTGAACCACCACGGTCACGTCGAAATCAAACTCTCGCAGGAGGTTCTGGTACAGGGTCGGGTCCACCAACCGTACGCTCACGTCAACGCCCAAGCGTTCAAGGTTGCTCGCATAAGGCAGGGCCACGCGTTCCATAGCCTGGGACTGGATCAGAATTTCAAAAGAAAGCTGCTCGCCCGATGCGTTGACCAGTTTGTTGCCTTGCAGGTCCCAGCCCGCTTGTTTGAGCAGCTCAAGGGCTTGGACCAGGTTGCCCCTGATGTTGCCGCTGCCGTCCGTGGCCGGAGGGGAGTAGGTCTCTGTGAACACGCGGGGGTCCAGGTGTTCGGCCAGGGGCTCCAGGTAAGCCAGTTCCTCGGGCGACGGCAGGCCGGTTGAGCCCAGTTCGCTGTTGTCAAAGTAGCTGTCCGTGCGCGTGTATTGACCATAAAACAAATTACGGTTGCTCCACTCAAAGTCAAAGGCATAGGCCAAGGCCTCGCGCAGCAAGGGATCCTGGAACTGCTCACGCCTCAGATTGAAAAAGAACCCTTGCATGCCTTGGGTGAGTTGGTGCTCGATCACATCCATCTTGATCTGCCCGGCGTCCAGGGCCGGGGAGTCGTAGCCCGTGGCCCACAGCTTGGAGGTGTACTCCAGCCGGTAGTCGTATTCGCCGGATTTGAAGGCTTCCAGGGCCACGGTGGAGTCGCGGTAGTAATCGATGCGCACGGTATCGTAGTTGTATTGGCCGCGCATCACTGGATGGTCGGCGGCCCAGTAGTCCTCGACCCGCTCGTAGGTGATGGAGTGGCCGGGCCGGACCTCGGCCACGCGGTAGGGTCCGCTGCCCAGGGGCGGTTCCAGGCTGGGCTGGGTAAAGTCGCGGCCTTCCCACCAATGCTTGGGCAGGATCGACATCTGGCCCAGGATCAGCGGCAGTTCCCGGTTGTCCCCTTCCTGGAAAGTGAATTGTATCCGGTAGTCGTCCAGAACTTCCACGCTTTCCACGCCGCCCCAATAGTAAGCGTAAACCGGGCTCCCCTGAGTGGAAAGCAGTTCAAAGGTAAAGGCCACGTCCTCGGCGGTCACGGGATGGCCGTCATGGAAACGGGCAGCGGGATTGACGTGGAAAATGACCCAGGAGCGATCCTCGGGCCATTCTATCTTTTCCGCAATGAGCCCGTATTCGGTAAAGGGCTCGTCATTGGACTTCACGGTCAAGGGGTCGAAAATGAGCCCCAGGTTGGACGCGGACACGCCCGTGGCGATGAATGGGTTGAGGCTGTCAAAGGTGCCCACGGAGTGGCCGCGCATTTGACCGCCCTTGGGCGCGTCGGGATTGACGTAGTCGAAATGGGTGAACCCTGCCTGGTACTTGGGCTCGCCGTTCATGGCCATGGCGTGGGCGATGTGCGCGGCCGGTTCCTGGCCCTGCTCCGAGAGAAGCTCCTGGCTCTCAGCCCCCTCCCCTTCAGTTGGAGAGGAACTGTCCTGGGCCAAACCCACAGCCCCAAATACAGCAACCGCCAGGCAAAGCCCGGCGCACACCCACAACAAACGCCCGCCAATATTCATGAACACCCCCGGAGTTGTCTCGGCATTTCTGAGCCTTGATTCTAGCAGCAACCCCCGCGCCTTGCAAACAGAGGAAAAAATTTGGGGGTTTTTATTCCAATGGTCGCCAAGTCGTGTTGACCCCGTCATGAGCTTCCCTTACACCATGCCTTCCCAGTAGTGATGATCCTTGGATTTCTCCGCGCTAGGCGGATGGAGAATTGAAGTTGATAGCCCCGCTCTTTTCTTTTACAAATATCCGGTGTATCGCCTGTGCCTTGAGGAGAGCATACTTTGAGCCAACTCGCACCTGTCTGTAAAACCGCTATATTGGACCGCTTGCGGGCCAAGGAGCCCTTGTGGGGAAGCTGGGACGTCAACGAATTCATTGGCTCCGGTGCCCACGGGTGCGTATTCAAAATCGTCAAGGAGACCCAGGGCCACAGTTTTGTCTCCGCGCTCAAGGTCATTCCCCTGACCCGCAAGTTGGACCGCAACGCCAGGACCATGGAGTCCCTGCGCAATTCCGTGGGCAAGGAAGCCGACGAAATCCTGCTCCTGTATAAAATCGGCATCCACCAGAACGTGGTCACCTGGTACGACCATGATATTTTCCTGCACCAGGACGATGATTCCATCACCGCCGACATTCTGGTGCGCATCGACTACATGCCCAACTCCTTGACCCGGGTGCTCAAACAAGGGCCCCTGCCATGGAAGGGATGTTTCAAACTAGTATTGGATTGCCTCAGGGGCTTGGACCACATCCACACCAAACGGATCATCCACCGGGACATCAAGCCGGACAATATTTTCATCGACGACGAGGGCCGGGCCAAGATCGGCGACTTTGGCGTGGCCAGAAGGCTTTTTGAGATCACCCATGCCGAGACCCGCGTGGGCACTCCCTTGTACATCGCGCCCGAGGTGGTCAAGAATCCTTATGGCTCTGGTTACGACTACCAAGTGGATATCTATTCCATGGGCATGGTGGCCTATGAGATGCTGCACGGCCAATTGCCATTTGAGGAGGAATGCCAGGGCTCCAAGAGCTGCATGGTGCAGAAGCGGCTGTCCGGCACTCCGATTTTACCCGGCGAATGGCTGCCCCAAGGCGTGCGCGAGGTCCTGGTCCATTCCTTGGCCTACAATCCTGACCAGCGTTACGCCACTGCCGATGAATTCAGCTCGGCCTTGCAGACCACCATCAGTACGGGGGGCAAGGAGACCCAAGCGCCCAAGGACGCGTACCTGCCACCCAAGCGCTCCCATGACGACGACGGGCTCATGGCCCCTCTTGGCGGCCCCCATGTGGGCGCCGCGCCTTCGGCCTCGTCCAACCCCGCGTACGCGCCCATACCCGGCCGCCATGATCTGTACCGCCGCCGGGCTCCGGGAGGCAGAAACCGGCCCCCCAGTGTATTCCGCATCTACCGCGAGTCGTTCTCACCAGGACCGTCCGAGCCCCGGGACATGACCGAACGTTTCATCGTCATGCTCTTGGCCGCGGCTTGCGGCTTTGGCCTGTTTTATTTTGACCAGCTCCTGCATCCCTTGAGCAAAGGGGATCTGTATTACAACGCGGGATTCTTCACCTTATATATACTGCTTCCTTTTCTTCTTTTTTTCTCCTTCCCTAAACGGGTGTTGATTATCCCCCTTTCATTTGCATTGTCGTATGCTGTGGTCAACTTTATTGGGAGTGGTGGGATTGATTTCTTTGGTATTGAAGAGATTGGCCTCATCCTTGTGTATTTTGTCATTCTTCTTGCCGTGCCCTTACTGGTGATCACCATCCGCGAACGCCTCCAGCAGTGACTTTCCTTCACTTTTTCCAGACTTTGCCCTTCCT
>QZKZ01000430.1 GCA_004796465.1 Desulfovibrio sp. | reverse complement strand
GTTCGCGGCGTCAGCGCGAATTCGGTGAGATGCGCGGCTTCGTCAAAGTCACAATGGCCGCAGACGTTGGCGTCGCCTTTGTCCTGGAAGCAGTTCGGGCAGAGCATGGGCGGTGTCGGTCCAGTCGTCGAAAACGAGCAGCAGCAAGCATTCAGGGTTCTTTGTAATTCTATATCATCCCAACCGCGCTGTCGAGACACCGCCCGACCTTATGAATGAAAGCTCTCTCCCCCCAGGTTCGCCGTCTCAGACACGACGCCTCCACCCGAACCCACGACACCCCAAACCACCACCAAATCCCGGAGACCAGCCCCTGCCCTACACACGATACCGTCTCAACCGCACCACCTTCTTCTCATTCTCCACGTCCTCCTCACCGATGGACGGCAGCAAATCCATAGCCCGCTCTTTCTCGCCCTTTAGCAGGTGGCAGTTGCTCCGTGCCCGCAATGCTTTAGCATACAGCGATCAGGGGGCCGGAGGTTCGAATCCTCTCATCCCGACCAGCGATATCAAGGGGTTACGGCTTAATCGTCGTGACCCTTTTTGCGTTGTCACGACAAAAGTCACGACATTTGGATTTGGAACTGCTGGCTTTCTGGGGGGTTACTCGAAGAATTGAGGGGGAATGAAATCGAATTCATTTTTGTCCCATTTCCCGAAACATCGCGTTGAAGGTGGCACAAACGGAAAGGGCCAATTAATCACCGTTGGCACCACCTCCAACACTCAAGGATTACAGGTTCTTTCGCTCAATGAATGCCAAGACGAGGACGTATACGACCACCAGTCCCGCGATTATCACCCAATGGTTCACGCCCAGTAGGTCTGCCAACGTGATTTTGCCGAAATCTCCCCAAGTATAGACCGACGCCTTCAGCGTTGGATAGGTGTGTGAAAACACGGAAGCCCCGACAAGCATGCCGAGAATGCCCGCCAAGGCGTCGACGCGCCCCTCGCCTAAAGCTCCCGCCGCCGTGCCAGGACAATATCCGATAAGACCCCAGCCAAGGCCGAAAAGCAGGCCTCCGATGATATTCGGTCCCAGGATTGTTCCTTTAAGGGACAATTCCACCACTCCGAATTCACGCAGCAAATAGACGCCAACCATGGCTACGATTATAAAAGAAAGCATGAACTTGACGATGGTCATGTCCATGAGGCGCAAGGCTCCGATTTGTTTATCGTAGCGGATGACCCGCGACTTTTGGAGCAAGAAGCCAAAGACCAGGCCAGTGATAAGTCCGTACAGGAGTGTCATTGTTCCCCTCCCTTGTAGACCAGTCGAGCCATGATAATGCCGCCCAAGAAAAAGCCTGCTGCTGCCAAGAAACCGCTCACTGACATTTGCGTGAGTCCGGACAATCCATGTCCGCTGGGGCAGCCTCCGGCCAGACGAGCGCCGTAGATAGCCACCACCCCGCCCGCGAAGGCCGTGATCAGCCTGGGAAGAGGTTTTGTGCCGAAGCGTTTGGCCCACATATCCGGTACCGCTTGCACCTTGAAAGACCGATCCATCAAGGAGGAGATGAACGCCCCTGCCATAATACCCACGACAAACAGGAACTGCCAGTCAATCGCCAGGGTGTACTTTTGGAAATAGGGCGTCTCCACGAGGGCGGGTGATATGGCCTCCTCAACCATGCCCACGGCGCGGACCATTGTAGTGGAAGCGCCGAGATATTTTCCCGCAACGAGCACGGAAAGCACCCCGAGGACTCCACTCAACGCGCCCGCTAAGTATGGGCTCCAGGGACTACCTTTGTTGGTCATAGTGGGTACTTCCTCCTGAGTTAGAGTTGAATTCCCGTGTATCTTGCCTTGCCGTTCCATATCAGGCCACAATCCTCATCGCAATGTACCGAAAGTGGAACCCGGTCACTCAAATAAACCTTAATTACAGCGGTAAGATGTTCTTCCACTGAATGGGGTTCAGGGGGCCGGAGGTTCGAATCCTCTCATCCCGACCAGCGATATCAAGGGGTTGCGACAGAAATGTCGTGACCCTTTTTGCGTTGTCACGACACAAGCCACGACATTTTCATTGGGAAGTGGTGGATATCTGAGGGGTTACTCGATACTTTTGGGAGAAACAATCTCTTTCTTTTTCACCTGTATCCCGGGAATTACTTTAAAAGTTGGAGAAACGGGGAAGACAAGCCGGAAATAATTTTGCGAATCAGACTCATTACTCCTTGACGATTTGGTTTAGAAGCTTTACCAAGGACCCATGACAGGGAAAAACGAATCCATCAAGGCCCTCACGGACAGGCTGGCGCGCATCGTGAACAAGCACTCCAGAATCGAGGAGATGCCCATACAGACCGGGGAGAATGCCGGGTTCTCCGCAAGGGAGGTCAGGTTCATTTACGCCATTGGCCAGCAAGACATGAACAATGTCAAATCCATAGGCGACATGATGGGTGTTTCCAAAAGCGCGGCGTCCCAGATGATCGGAAAGCTGGAAAAAAAGGGATTGGTCAGCAAGGATCGGGCACAGGACAACGACAAGGAAGTCCTGGTCTCCCTCACCAAGAAAGGACGCCGGGCGTATGAAGCCCACAAGGAATTCCATGAGCGCCATCTCCGCACTTTTGGAGAGCGGCTTGAGGAGTTTCCGGACAGCCAACTGGCAATTGCCGTCGCCATTCTCGCGACCGCGGAAACCGTTGTTGACGAACGTATTGCCGAATTATTCGGCGAGTAATTTTTTTTGCCTAGACGGTTAAGAAGCTAAACCATATCAAAGGGCAAAAGCCTGGAGCTCTTGTATTGCCTCTCAATGGTTAAGCTTCTTTACCATAACCCGAACACTATTTAGACAACAATCAGGAGGATAGGGTGATGTACAGTCTTGGAATAGACATCGGATACTCGGCCATCAAGGCCGTTGTCCTCGAATCCGGCAAAGTTGTTATCCACGCGGAATACGCCCTGCATAAAGGCGATGTTGCCGGAACCGCGAGGAGCCTGGTCGAACGTGTCCTCAATCTTCCCTGTGCCGGGGAAATACGGCATGGCGCGGTTACGGGCAGCGGCAGCGCATTCCTCTCCGACAGTGGAAGCATGCGCCGAGTCAACGAGGTGGCGGCCATGGTCGAAGGCGCGTTGCTCATTGACGGGGAGTGCGTCTCGGTCGTTGAAATGGGCGGCCAAACCGCCAAGTTCATAACCGGTTTCAGCCGCCACGATAAGGCCAACGTGGAAGTGTCCATGACGTCCACATGCTCGTCAGGCACAGGTTCATTTCTTGAAGAGCAGGTCTCGCGCTTGGGCATGAAGATCGAGGACTATTCAGCCCAAGCAGCCAAGTCGACTTTTGTCCCGCGCATTGCCGGCCGATGCAGCGTATTCGCGAAAACCGACATCACCCACCACCAGCAGGAAGGCGTACCTATCCCGGATATTCTCGCCGGGTTGGCCCATGCCGTGGTCAAGAACTACCGGAGCGCGGTCATGCGCGGATTACCGCGAAACGCCCCCATGCTGTTCGCGGGCGGAGTTTGCCATAACGCGGCAATAACAAACGCCATGCGAAGCGTGCTCAAACTCGGCCCGCAGGAACTGCGCACCCATGAGCACTCCGGCGTGGCCGGTGCCATTGGCGCGGCTGTCTTGGCATCCCAGGACGCATTGCCCGTTGACCTTGAAACCGTGCCCCCAGCCCTTGCGGATGTATCTTCACGAAATATCCACGTGCTTGAGGACCTGCGGCTCAAGCCCTTGGCCGGGCTTGGAGAAAACGACGGCGAGGCAAAGCACATTGTCCGGGAATTGCCTGAACAAGCGCCCATGGATTGCTGGTTGGGAATTGACGTGGGGTCCACAAGCACCAACCTGGCCCTGGTGGATGGCCAGGACAACATCGTTGGGTACCGTTATCTACGAACCGCTGGAGACCCGGTCCAGGCGGTGCGGACAGGCCTGTCCGAGCTAGGACGCGAGTTCGGCCACGCCATCAAGATAGCAGGGGTTGCCACCACCGGTTCGGGCAGGGCCATGATCGGCCGCATGGTGGGCGCAGATGCTGTCCGCGACGAGATCACGGCCCAATCCAAGGCAGCGGTGGCCATTGACCCTGAAGTGGACACCATTTTTGAAATCGGCGGCCAGGACTCCAAGTTCATCGCCCTGGACGATGGCGTTGTGGCCGACTTTCAGATGAATAAAATCTGTGCCGCCGGGACCGGCTCATTTATCGAGGAGCAGGCCAAGAAGCTCGGTGTTTCCCTCGCGGACATCGGCCCGACCGCCCTCACCTCAACGTCACCGACCAACCTGGGCGAGCGCTGCACCGTGTTCATGGAAAGCAGCATCGCCGCGCACCTGGCCCAAGGTGCGGACATCAGCGACCTTGCCGCCGGGTTGTGCTACTCCATTGTCAAAAACTACCTGAATCGGGTGGTGGGACAAAAACCCATTGGCCAAAAAGTGTTCCTGCAAGGCGGCGTGGCCCACAACCAAGGCGTGGTCAACGCTTTCCGCGCCATGACGGGCAGGAAGATCTCCGTGCCGCCTTTCTTCAGCGTCACCGGGGCAATGGGGGCCGCCATTATCGCGCGGGAGGAAATGACGGCTTCAGGCAAAGAACTGTCGGAATTCAAGGGTTTTGCCCCTGAACCACCGAACACGGAACGCGTTGAAAGAAGTGGTGATACGGTTGGGGGCTCTGCATTCAATCGGAAAGTCCACGAGTATATCTTTGGAGGATATGACTCCACACTCGACCCGGCAAAACAAACAGTGGGCATTCCCCGCACCCTGTTCACCTTTGGAATGTTTCCCCTGTTTTATCCCTTTTTCAAGGGACTGGGTTGCAACGTACTGCTCTCCGAGCCCACCAACGAGGAAACCATCCGCCTGGCCCAGGAATATTCCCTGGACGAGACCTGCTACCCGGTCAAACTTGTCAACGGCCATGCCGCGGAATTGGTGGCAAAAGGAGTGGACTATCTGTTCTTCCCGGACCTGTTCACTGCGTTCCACCCCGGCTCCCAATCCAGGCAGGACTATGGTTGCGCATACATGCAACTGGCCTTCAAGATCGTCAACCAAGCCATGGACCTTGATGCCAAGGGGATCAAGCTCTTGGCTCCCACCATCGCCTTCAGCAAGGGACCCGAATTCATGCGGGACCAGTTCATGCGCATGGGCAGGGAACTTGGCAAGACCGAACAAGAAACCAACAAGGTGCTTCAGGCTGCGATGGAGTCCTTCAAGAAATTCCAGGCCGAAATCGAGGAACGCGGCGAGGAGACCATTGCCGGCCTTGACCCCGACAAAAAGACCTTTGTGCTCATCTCCAAGATATACGGCGTGGCCGACCCTGTCCTGAACCTGGGCGTGGCGGACACCCTCGCCGCCATGGGATATGAGACGCTGCCCTTCTACGACATGCCGGAGGTGGACATCTTCAGCGAACACCCCAACATGTATTGGCCCTTTGGCCAGCATATCCTGGAAGCCGCGAAACTGGTCGCCAAGCACCCCAACCTTTACGCCGTGTTTCTCACCCACCACGGTTGCGGACCAGATACAACGACCGCCCACTTCTTTAAGGAGATCATGGGGGACAAGCCCTACCTGACCATTGAAGTGGACGAGCACTCCTCGGGCGTGGGCGTACTCACCCGTGTGGAGGCTTTCGTGAACAGCCTGAACAAACGGCCCGTGGAGCAGGCGGGAGAATTGGAAACGTACACGAAAATCCCGCCAGAGCCCCAAGTGGACATCAGGACCAGTCCAGCTCTTTCCTCGAGCGAAAAAATCCTTATTCCACGCCTCTACCCCTACTCCCGGCTGACCTGCGCGTCGCTGCGGGCGAACGGATGGGACGCCGCGGAACTCGACGCAACCACATCCGCGTCCATTGACTTGGGCAGAACCCACACCGTTACCAACGAGTATTACTCCTTGGCCGTGCTGTTGGGCGATCTTCTCCACACTGTGCAGACGACAAACGGGTCCGGAGAAAAGATGAGCCTGTTCCTGCCGCAAAACGAAGGCGCGGAAGTGGACGGGCAATACTCCCGCTTCATTCGCACAAAGCTGAACCAATGCGGCTTTGAACAGGTCGGAGTGATTTCCCCCTTTATGGAAGACCTGCTCACCCTGGACAAAAACACCATCCACGGCATGTTCCTGTGCTTGGCCGCCGGCGACTTGGTCATGCTTGCTCCCCGGGGGAAACGGGAAGCGTTTCTCGGGACTTTGGAGGAATTGCTTGAAAACAGGGTGTTGACACCGGATTTGCTCATCTCCGCGGCCAGGGACGTCAGGGCGTGGCTGGAAGAGCAGGAAAGCGGCAAAACGGTCTTCGCCATTGGCGAACCCCTGACCCTTTTCAACGACATCCTCAACGACGACACCTTCAAAAGAATCGAAGAGCAAGGCAACCAAGTGATCTACGCTCCCCTGAGCGAATACCTGTGGATGTTTTGGCGGGACTTTGCTCCGGCTGAAAATGGCGGCCAGGACGCAAAAATCCGGCTTCTGGAGGAGTTTCGGGAAACCATCGCTTCCGTGGCGGAAGCGCTTGGAGAGCACAGTCATTTCGAGCGGGACATGGACCGGCTCGCCGACTTGGCCGACAGAGTCCTCGGACATTACGCAGGGGCCTTTGGACGGTACCGAGGCGCCAAACCCTTGGGGAACCTGTCCACGGCAAAGGGCGTGATCTCGGTCACCTCCATGTACGAGAACACTGGCATATCCCTGGATATCCTTCGCAAAGGCCTTAACGGGGACACGGCCCCGCCCATGCTGGCGCTGACCTTTGACGGCAACCGCAACAAGGCGGATGAAACCAAAGTGGAATCCTTTCTCCACTATATCTGACGCCTCTTCGCAGACAAGGAGAACACGATGTATGCCCTTCCTCAAACGCGATCCGATGTTACGGACAGGAGTTGCCTTGATGACTTTGCGAGAAGTTTGCAACGGCTCGGGGTGAAACAAACACGCCAACGCAAGGTGATCCTTCAAGTATTCCTGGACATGGAGGGCCACCCCTCCCCGGAGGAGATCCGTGAGGAGGCCCGGCGCAAGGGGCATAGACTGGGGCTCGCCACCATCTACCGTACGCTCAAGCTGCTTGTGGATGCGGGCCTTGCCCGCAAACTCGACTTTGGCGACGGGCAGGGACGGTATGAGCGCCGGGACGGCAAGGAACGCCACCTGCACCTCATCTGCCAGCAGTGCGGGCGGACAATCGAAGCCCCGGTGGCGACCGTGGAAGGCCGGTTCAGTGAATTGGCCGAAGCCCACTCCTTTGTTTTGCACAGCCACACGACAATGCTCTACGGACTTTGCAAGGCTTGTCTCAAAAGGGCTCCCAAAGACACCACAAAACCTACGAAAAGGACATGCAGTGAATAATATCCATCACCAGTGCCGGGGCGAAAGCCCCGGCCGTCAAGGCTGCGGCCCCACAAGCTTTTGGCTGCACAACCCGGAGCAGGTGTTTGAACATCTGCCCATGAAACCGGGCATGGTTTTAGTGGACGCCGGATGCGGCGCAGGAGAATACGCCC
>QZKZ01000234.1 GCA_004796465.1 Desulfovibrio sp. | reverse complement strand
TTCTAATCATTTGAAATAATGAGAACTCTATTGGGCGAAAGAACAGGCATCCCCCTTGCAATTACCGGCGCATGGTTTCTCCGCCCCACGATCTCGCATTCGCCGCGCTCACCGCCATATGCCAAGTCATAGACAAGGCTCTGGATCTGGAGTCCGCGCTCAAGGAAATCCTGCGTATCCTTTCCGAGGAACTTTCCATGCAGCGGGCCACAGTCACCCTCTTTGACCAGGATTCCGGCCGCTTGTCCATCAGCGCTTCACACGGCCTGAGCGCCGAGGAGAGCGAGCGGGGCGTGTACCGTTTGGGTGAGGGCGTGACCGGCCGTATTTTCGCCACAGCAGAACCCTACGTGATCCCGGACATCAGCAAGGAACCGCTCTTTCTGGACAAGACCGGCTCGCGCAGCATCGCGCGCGGCATGATATCCTTCATCGGCGTGCCCATCCTGCTCCATAGCGAGCCCATCGGCGTGCTCAACGTGGACCGGCTTTTTGACGACGACACGGAATACGATCTGGACGTGGACTTCCTCAAAGTGGTTGCCACCCTCATCGCCCAGTTCATCAGCCTCAACGACCAGATCCGTGAACGCGAACAGAACTTGGTGCGCGAGAACCTGTCCCTCAAGAGCCAGATATCCCGCGAAAACAAAGGTCCTTACATAGTCGGCAAGAGTCTGGCCATGAGCGAGGTGGAGCGCCAGTTGCACAAGGTCGCGCCCACCAAGGCCACGGTCCTGCTCCTGGGCGAATCCGGCGTGGGCAAGACGCTTATCGCCAGGATCGTGCACCAGCTTTCCGAACGCAAGGACCACCCCTTTATCAAGGTCAATTGTGCGGCCATTCCCGAGAATCTGCTCGAGGCCGAGCTGTTCGGTGCGGAACGCGGCGCATACACGGGTGCGTCTCAAACCCGGACCGGACGCTTCGAGGAGGCCGACCAAGGCACAATTTTCCTCGACGAAATCGGTGAACTCAATCCGGCTGTCCAGGCCAAGCTGCTGCGGGTCTTGCAGGAGCGGGAGTTCGAGCGTTTGGGCTCCAGCCGCACCCGCACGGTGGATGTGCGGATCATGGCCGCCACCAACAGGGATTTACGCGAACAGGTGCAGCAAGGTGTGTTCCGGCCCGACCTCTACTACCGGCTTAACGTGTTTCCCATTGAGGTGCCGCCCCTGCGCGACCGCAAGGAAGACATCACTGGCTTGCTCAGCCACTTTCTCAGGAAAGTGGAACAGGAATACGGCCGCAACCTGTTCCTCAGCCCCGAGTCCCTGTCCGCTCTTTTGGCCTATGACTGGCCGGGCAATGTGCGGGAAATGGAAAACCTGGTGGAGCGGCTGGCCATCATGTCCGACTCGGAAACCATTACCCGCGACTTTCTCACGCCCTACCTCCTTGGCGCGTTGCATTCCGACCCGGTTTGCATTACGGATACTCAATCTATGCGCCCCTCGTCCCTCAAGGACATGGAGCGCAAGGAGTTGCTCTCTGCTTTGGAGCGCAACGGCTGGATTCAGTACAAGGCTGCCGACGAACTCGGGCTTTCTCCCCGCCAAATGGGCTACCGGGTCAAGAAGTACCGCTTGGAAACCGCCATAGCCCAGGGCCGCGCCGCCCTTCGTCACGGATAATACGTCAACTCAACTCCCCCAACATAAACCTTTGCATCATGGAAACCGCCCTGCTCTCCTTGGAGAACAGGGCGGTTTTCATTGCTCGTGACGCAGCCCCAAGGTTGGGGACAACCGGGAAAGGGCCTGATGTTCACCATCGGCAGCGCCTTGGCAAGTTTCAGGGCCCGGACCTTTGCTTGCCGGGCGATTCTTCGCACTTCACCAATCTCAAGAGCAGAAATGAGGGTTTTTGGCCGGCAATCTGAAACAGCCCTGCTCTCCGGAGAGAACAGGGCCGTTTTCACTGGGAACCGGCTTGGGCGGCAAGGAGGACAGACAGCCCAGTCGGTCTCGGATGTGAGGGGCAAGCTCACGCGCAGCCGGAACCACCCCCGGAACAGCCTCCGGCGATGCCTCCACGGCGTGGAGACAGGCAGGACATATCGCCGGTGTTGTAAGCTGTTTCCAGGGCGTCCTGGATAAACCCGGACACTGGATGCGCCTCAAGGCCGTGTTCCCGAAGGAGCAGCCGGGGAGTGTCGCCCATGGCGGCGGCAAGCACCATGCGACAATCCTTCAGCGTTCCCGCCAGGGTTTCCCAACGTTTGGGACCCCCTCCCTGGCGGGGAGCCGGCCGTTCCTCAACTATGGTAAAGCCGCCCGTGCTGTCGCGGCCCCAAATCTGAAAAGAGTTCGCCTCGCCCAAATGCAGGTTGATGAGCATGCCCTCGCGGGTGGCCACTGCCACATAGGGACGCTCCGCAGGCTTTTCCTTGGTCTTGGAGCAGGCCGTGAGCAAGGAGCAGAATTCGCCGGAGCGGTCCTTGGCCAACAGACCCACGGCGTCGGCGCGGCAGCGGCGGCAGTGGGTCATCTGCTTCACGTGTGACTCGGCAATGGTGCGCAGTTCCAGCACCCGCTCCTTGCTCGGCTCTTCCAGCAAGGCGAACTTGGTGCCCGCCGTGGGATGCAAGGGGATCAAGTTCATGATGTCCGCGCCCAACTCGGCGGCCTTGGTGGCTACGGCCTCCACATGGCCGTCGTTGTAGCCAGGAATAATGATGGTGTTCACCTTGACGATGATGCCGCGCTCCTTGAGGCCGCGAATGGACTCGATCTGGCGTTCCATGAGCAGTTCGGCGGCTTCCTTGCCCCGAAAGACCACGTTGCCGTCGCGGACCCAGGAGTAAACCCTTTCGCCGATCGCCGGGTCCACGGCGTTCATGGTGATGGTCATGTGGGTCACGCCCAGCTTGGCCAGGTTGTCCAGGTGGGGCGGCACGTTCATGCCGTTGCTGGACAGGCAGAACAGCATGTGGGGAAAGCGCTCCCGGGCCAAACGCATGGTCTCCAGGGTCTGGGCTGCGTTGGCCATGGGGTCGCCGGGACCCGCGATGCCCGCCACGGTGATGCGCGGCTCTTTCTCAAGAACCTGGCCCAGATAGTCCACGGCTTGGCCCGGCTTGAGCACCGCGCTGGTCACGCCGGGGCGGGACTCGTTCACGCAGTCGTACTGACGGTTGCAGTAGTTGCACATGATGTTGCAGCGCGGGGCCACGGGCAGGTGCACACGGCCGCAGGAGCCTGCGGCCTCGCGGTTGAAACAGGGATGGCGTGTTGTGTCCGGAGTTTTCATGATCCTCTCCTTGTGCTTATTGGTACCCGTAGCCCACGGGGGAGTCTGCTTGCCTCTTGTCCAGGACCGCGTTGACAATGCGGTCGAACATCTGTTGCGCGCCGGTGTAGCCCAGGGTGGCTATGCGTTGCGCGCCGAAACGGTCGTGCACGGGAAACCCCACGCGCACCAAGGGGATGTTCCACTCCCGGGCGTAGCGGTAGCCCTTGGAGTGGCCCACGAGCAGGTCGGGCTTGAGCTGCCCGGCCCGCTCGGCGATCTCGTGGAAATCCACGCCCATGCGCACTTCGGTTTCGACCCGGCCCAGGTCCTCGGTGACCTCGCGCACGGCTGAATCCAGGCCGCACTTTTCCGAGCCAGTGGCGGCCAGAACCACGTCAATGCCCACTTCCGTGAGAAAGGAGGCCAATCCGGCCACCAGGTCCTCTTCGCCGTAGACCACGGCGCGGGCGCCGGACACGTACTTGTGGCCGTCCACCAAGGCGTCCACCAGGCGGCCCCTCTGCTGCACAATGTGCTTGGGCATGTCTTTGCCTGAAATGCGGGACAAGGCGTGGTGCATGGCGTCGCTTTCGCGCAACCCCATGGGCATGCCCAAGCGCAGGTTGTCCACGCCAAAGCGGGTTTCCAAATCAGCGCCTGCCGTGTCCTTGGGCAAACAGCGGCCCAGGTCCAGGGACGCCGTGGCTCCGGACATGGCTTTGATGGCCGCGATGGGCGTGCCGCCCGCGGGGATAGGCTCGTATTCGGCCAGGGCCGGGCCATCCAGGGTGTCGGAATAGTCGGGCAGGATCACGGGGGTGAGTCCGTATTCCCGGAACATGGCTTTGAAAATACGCAGGTCCTCGCAGGAGCAGAGCGTGGGGAACACGTTCACGGTTTCATTGGCCTGGCTTGTTTCCGTGCAGAGTTGCCGCGTGAGGGACAGCACCGTGTTTCTCCAGCCGTCCGTGTGGGTGCCCATGTAGCTGGGCGTGGACACGTGCACCAGCTCCGGCGGGTTCAGGTCGCTGAATTCGCGCCTGAATTCCGCCAGGAGCATGGGCACGTCGTCGCCGATGGTCTCGGTAAGACAGGTGGAGGCGACACCCACCAAGGCGGGAGAATATTTCTTCATGACATTGAGGATGCCCTGCTTGAGGTTGGGGCCGCCGCCGTACACCGCGTGCTTTTCACCAAGGGCCGAGGACGCGATGTCCACGGGCTCGCGGAAATGGCTGATCACGTAACGGCGCATGTAGGTGGCGCAGCCCTGGGACCCGTGCAGGAACGGCACGGCTCCTTGCACGCCCTTGAAGGCCAGGGCAGCCCCAAGGGGTGTGCACAATTTGCAGGCATTGGTGGTGGAAACATAGGATTCAGCCATGGGTCACCTCCAACGGGGTTTGTTCGCGGCGGGGCACAAAGCGCCAGACCGGGCTGGTGGCGGACAGATGCACTTCCTTGGCAAAGTTGTACATGCCTTCAAAACCAGCGAGCGCGATCTTGCGTTCGTGGTTGTGGTCGCAAAAACCCAGGCCCAGTTTATAGGCAATGGGCCGTTCCTTGACCCCGCCCACAAAGAGGTCCACGCCCTTTTCCTTGATGAAGGCCGAGAGCTCCAGGGGATTGGCGTCGTCCACAATGATGGTGCCGGGGTCGGTGATGCGCTCCAGTTCTTCGTAGTCTTCCTTGGTGCCGGTCTGGGAGCCGACCAGGACCACTTGCATGCCCAGGTGCCGAAACGCCTTTAAAAGGGAAAAAGCCTTGAACGCGCCGCCCACGTATATGGCCACGCGCTTGCCTTCCAGATCCTTGCGCAGTTCGGCCAGCTTGGGCATGAGTTGGGACAGCTCGCTGCGCACCAACTCGGCGGTGCGCTCAACAATGGTGGGGTCCTGGTCCTGGAAAAAGTCGGCAACTTGATACAGGGAGTCGGCCATGTCCTCGATGCCCAGGTAGGACACGCGGATGAAAGGGATGCCGTATTCATCCTTCATCATCTTGGCGAGATCCATGGTCGCGCCCGAGCACTGCACCAGGTTGAGCTTGGCGCCGTGGCTGCGGCGGATGTCGTGCACCCGGCCGTCACCCGTGACGTTGGCCACCACGTTGACGCCCATGCGCTGGAAATATTCGCGCACCATCCAGATTTCCCCGGCAAGGTTGAAATCGCCCAGGATGTTCACGGACAGGGGCGGAATATCATCGATGGGAGCCGTGCCCACGAGTTTCCACATGGCGTTGCAGGCAGCCTTGTAGCCTTCGCGCTTGTTGCCCTTGAAGCCCTCGGACTGGACCGGCAGCACGGGGATTCCCTTGGCCTCCCCTACCCTGCGGCACACAGCTTCCAAGTCATCGCCGATCAGGCCCACGATGCAGGTGGAATACACAAAAGCGGCCTTGGGCTGGTGGCGGTCGATAAGCTCGTTGAGCGCGGCTTCCAGCTTTTTTTCACCGCCGAAAATAACGTCTTTTTCCTTCAAGTCCGTGGAAAAGGACAAACGGTGCAGTTCCGGGCCGCTGGACAGCGCGCCGCGGATGTCCCAGGTATAGACCGCGCAGCCGATGGGGCCGTGTACGAGGTGCAGGGCGTCGGCAATGGGATAGAGCACTACGCGCGAACCGCAAAATACGCAGGCCCGTTGGCTCACGGCTCCGGCCAGGGAGTCCGTGTTGCAGGCCAGGTCCAGTTCGCCTTGGCCCGTGCGGTGCACTTGCCGCTTTCTTTCATCTAAAATTGTGGCTTCGGAAAGCCCGATTGCTTCCTTCATGATTCCGTCTCCATGTGGTCCGCGAGGGGGTGCGCGGGTATGGTGTCGAGCGGAGAAACATCAAGCCGCTTGCGCAGGCAGATGAGCTGCGTCATGCGCCAGCCCAGGCGCTCGTAGAAACCCAGGGCGGGCGAGTTCTCGGCGTCGGCCAGGAGTTGCAGCCTGGTGACGCCCATATCTTCGGCCCAACTTTCCAAGGCGGCCAGGAGCTTGCGCCCCAAGGACTTGCCGCGATGCTCGGCCGAGACCACCACGTCCTCCACAAGGGCGGCGTCGCCGCCTTCGGCCGTGGAGGTCAGGAGTTGGGCCGTGCACATGCCCAGCACTTGGCCCTTGAGTTCCGCCACCAGGAGCATGGCCCGCTTGTTGGCGAGCAATGCCTCCACCCCTTGCCGTTGGACTTCGGGCTCAAAGCAAAAATCCTGTTCCAGGGCAAAGAGTTCGCCGAGCAGGGACGTCAGGTCAGTGACGTCCCGTGCTTCGGCTTGACGGATGGTGATGTCGGTGCTGGACATGAGAGTTCCGTTGGTATCCGTTGTTAGGCGATGAGGTAGTCGGCGTTGGGTTCGCCGTCTTCAAGACCGTCCAAAATGGCGTCAATGGCTTCTTCACTGTCAACGCCCTTGAACCACCAGTTCTGGGGCTGGACCACCATGATCGGACCGGCCTCGCATTGCTTGAGGCAGCCCGTGGCCGTGACCTGTACGTCCAGGCCCCGGTCCAGGATTTCTTCTTCCATGTATTGCAGGAAACCGTCGGTCTGCTTGTGGCACACGCCTTTGGGCTCGCCGCCCAGACGGAAGCTTTGGCAGACCAGGATAATAGTTTCGGGAAGGGCCATGATTCTCTCCTTGGTTATGAACCGCGCTACGTGGAGCGCTTGTTGCCGCATTTCTTGCCGCCGCCGTAGAGAGCGTCCACAGCGGGGTCCACATCTGCTTCAGTGATGAGCACGGGCAGGCCCAGCTCAGCCAGAATAGCCCGGGGCGTGTCGCCCGCGGCCGCAGCCACGACAGCGAAGCAGTCCTTGAGCACTTCGGCCATGGCTTCCCAGCGGGCAGCGCCGCCGCCCGGCTCCGGAGCGGGCCGGGTCTCGCGCAGGACCACCAGGCCGTCCACCGGGCCATAGATCATGAACTGGCGGGCATGGCCCAGGTGCTGATCCACTTCCAGGCCCGAACTGGAGCATATGGCCACAAAGGGCCGCTCAGCAGTCGCCTTGGGCGCACCGCCGGCACCAATCGCCGTGGACAAGGGCTCCAGCACGTCGAAACCTACCAGATCCTGGCCGCAGCCCTCGCGTTCAGGCATGAGTTCAATGTGTTTTGACGCCAATTCCCGCAATTCGGCCATAAGGGCGGGGTCGGGCGGACAGGGTGCGCTGGGGCAATCCAGTTCGCCCGAGGTCTCCACGGACCCAGAGCAAGGCGACAAGCGCATGACCGTTGCGCCGAGGTCCGCGACCCGTTTTGCCAAGCCCTCGATGTGCTCGGTATTGATGCCGGGGTAGACCGTGGTGTTGACCTTGACCGTGACGCCTGCCTCGCTCAAGGCCGTGATGGCCTCGGCCTGGTCCTTGACCAGGAGTTGGGCCGCCTCGGGCAGGGGCAAGGTGTGCTTTGCCGGACGAATCCAGGCAAAGAGCTGCTCCACAATTGCAGGGTCCATGCTGTCCATGAGCAGGGTCGCGTGGTCCACGCCCAATTCCGCCAAGCGCTCGGCGTGGGCGGCAAGACCCATGCCCAGCGTGGTCAAACACAGGGTGATGTCAGGATAGGCCTGGCGCACCAAACCCAGAGTCGTGAACGTGGCCTCGGGATCGGCCATGGGATCGCCCGGGCCGGTGACGCCCACCACTGAGATGGGCGTATTGCCGTTAAGTTGGTCCTTGAGCCAGGCGAACGCGGCCTGGGGCGAAAGAGCCTCGCGGGCCGGAGCAGGGCCGGTGAAGCGCATGCGTGCGTAATCCCTGGACGCCACGGGCAGGTGCGCACGTCCGACCAGGGTGTGCGCGCCCGCGCCAAAGCAAGGATGGGATGGCTTGTGTTCCGTGTTCCGTGGCATGAGGACTCCAAATGCTTGGGGTTTCGCCCTGGCCGGCCGCAACCGGCCAGGGCGCTTGTTCCTTGGTTTTGCTTACAGGACCAATTCAAAGGACTGTTCAGGAGCGTCCCGGTCCGTGCGGTCAAGCAGCACGTTGAGGATCTTTTCCAGCAGGCGCAGGCCGCCCTTGTAGCCGACCGTGGGGAAGTACTGGTGCCCCACGCGATCCAGGATGGGGAAACCCCAGCGTACATACGGGATGTCCTCGTCGCGGGCGATGTACTTGCAGTAGGTGTTGCCCATGATCAGGTCCACGGAGCCGTTCTTGATCCACTGGTGGAGCAGGAACAT
This sequence comes from Desulfovibrio sp., assembly GCA_004796465.1. Lineage (GTDB taxonomy): Bacteria > Desulfobacterota > Desulfovibrionia > Desulfovibrionales > Desulfovibrionaceae > MADRE1. Next base: position 8,030 of record QZKZ01000234.1, on the reverse strand, counting down.
GTCGGACTCGCTCCCGGCCTTGACGTTGACCTCGTAAGGCAGGTCAGCGGTCAATTCGCGGATGCGTTCCTCGAACTTCTTGCCCGGGGTTCCGGTCACCACGTGCACCGGCCACATGTCCAGGGAGACCAGGAACTCGGTCATGGCGATGAGCTGGTCAGGATCGCCCACCAAGGCCACCTTCTTTTGGTAGAAGTACTGGTGCATGTCCGAGATCATGTCCACGAGCTGGCCGCGTTCATTGGTGATCTCGTCGGGCACGGAGCGTCCGGCCAAGGTGCGCAGGGCGTCCACGAAGCGGTCCGTGGCCTGGAGGCCAAAGGGCATGTCCAGGACCCGGCAAGGCACCTTATGAGTGGAATCGAGGTAGCGGGCCGCGTCAGCCGAACACCATTCACCCAGGGCCAAGGTGCCGATGCTGTCGCCCGTGGAGCGCAGTTCGTCCATGGTCACGCCGCCCTCGGGATACATGTGATAGTGGCCGGACATGGGGCCGTTGAGAACGCCCGAGGTGTCCGGGAACAGGATGATTTCCACACCGGCCAAGGCGGCCAAGCGCTTGATCTCTTCCATGTCCGCGGGTTCGACCCAGCCCGGAATGACATTGACCTTGCCGTTTTTCACGCCCGTGGGCGCGGCCACTTGGGCCATGCCCTTGACCATGTTGGCGAAACCCGTGACGTGGGAGCCCACATAGCTCGGGGTGTTGGCGTAGATCACGTCCTTGCCGTCAGGAATGCTGCCCTGCTTGCGGGCCTTGTCCGTGATCTGGGGCAGGTCGTCGCCGATGGTTTCGGACAGACAGGTGGTGTGCACGGCAATCACTTCAGGCTCGTACACCGTGAAGATGTTGTTGATGGCCTGGAGCAGGTTGGCCTGCCCGCCGAACACGGACGCACCTTCAGTGAACGAACTGGTTCCGGCGGAGATGGGCTCCTTGTAGTGCCGGGTCAGGGTGGAGCGGTGGTAGGCGCAGCAGCCCTGCGAGCCGTGGCTGTGCGGCAAGCATCCGTGCACGCCGAGCGCCGCGTACATGGCGCCGATGGGCTGGCAGGTTTTGGCCGGGTTGATGGTCAAGGCGCTGCGGTCAGCGATTTCCGTTGGTGTATGTCTCAGCAGCATGTCGATATCCTTCTCTTATTCCCAGACATAGGTGGCCGAGAGTTCAGGGTTTTCTTGCCAAGGAGCCTTGAGATAGCCCCAGACCCGGCTGTTCACGAGCCGGTCGATTTCGCGGTAGAAATTCACGGCGCCGCGAAATCCCGCGTAGGGGCCGCCCGAGTCGTAGCTGTGCAACTGCTTCATGGGCACGCCCAACTTTTGGATGGAGAACTTCTCCTTGATACCCGCGCAGAAGATGTCGGGCTTGAGCATCTCCACCAGCTTCTCGGCCTCGTATTGGTTGAGGTCGTCAATGACCAAGGAGCCGTTTTCCATGTCCGGAATAATGCCGTCATATTCCTTGAACTCGTAGCCATCTTCTTCCAGGGCCTTGAGTTCGGCTTCGCTCTTTCTGGGGTTGAAGCGCTCGGGATCGGCCTCGACCTCGATCTCCTCGATATTGCGGGAGTCGGCGTCAACCTTGAGGTTGGGCAGGACATGGCGGCCTTCGTAGTCGTCGCGGTGGGCGAATTCGTAACCCGCGGACAGGGTCTTCATGCCCATCTCGCCGAACAGGTCCTGGTAGTGGTGGGCGCGGGAGCCGCCAACAAAGAGCATGGCGGTCTTGCCCGTGGTGCGCGGCAGCACGTCCTCGCGCACGGCGACAACTGCGGGCATTTCCTCGGCGATCACTTCCTCGACCCTGTCGACCAGTTCCTTGTCGCCGAAGTAGCGGGCGATTTTGCGCAGGGACTTGGCCGTGGATTCCGCGCCGATGAAGTTGACCTTGACCCAGGGGATGCCGAACTTGGTTTCCAGCATGTCGGCCACGTAGTTGATGGAACGGTGGCACATGACCGCGTTGAGGTCGGCCTGGTGGCACGAGGCGAACTGGTCGTAGGTGGAGTTGCCGGAAAAGGTGGCCAGGTTGGTGATGCCGCACTTGTTGAGGATGCGGTCAATTTCAAAACCATCGCCACCAATGTTGTATTCGCCCAACAGGTTGATCTTGTATTTGCCTTCCTTGGGCTCGTCGTTTTCACCGACCACATGGCGGAAGATCTGGTTGTTGGCGATGTGGTGGCCCGCGGACTGGCTCACGCCCTTGTAGCCTTCGCAGCTGAAGGCAAACACGTTGCAGTCGCCCAGCTTGTCCTTCATCTTCTTGGCCACGGCATGGATGTCGTCGCCAATGAGACCCACGGGACAGGTGGCGAAGACCGCGATGGATTTGGGATGAAACAGGTCGTAGGCTTCCTGGATCGCGGCTTCGAGCTTCTTTTCGCCGCCAAAGATGATGTCCTTGTCCTCCATGTCCGTGGAGAAACAATAGGGCATGTAGTTTTCATCGCCTTCGCCCGAGGCGTCGGTTTGGTTGCGGCGGGTCAGCCAGGAATAGAAGCCGCAGCCGATGGGCCCGTGGGTGATGTTCACGATGTCGCGGGTGGGGCCGAGAATAACGCCCTTGCACCCGGCGTAGGTGCAGCCGCGCATGGTGATGATGCCGGGGATGGTGCGCACGTTGGCCGTGATTTCCGGCGTACCGCTCTCTTGGGCCTCGTTGATGAGGATCTGCTTGGCGCGCTTGCGGGCCACCTTGGGAGGATACTTCTTGAGCATGTCCTCCTTGATGTCGGTGGGATTCCACTGCACCATCTTTTTTGTCTTGGTCGCCATTTGGTTCTCCTTCTGGTGTGGCTAAGAAATCATCAGGCGATGGAAATCTCACCGGTCTCGCCCGTTCTGACCCGGATCGAGTCGCTGATGGGCAGGACAAAAATCTTGCCGTCACCGGGCTTGCCGGTGGTGTTGGTTTCAATGATGGTCTCCACCACCGTGGAGACTTCCTCGTCGGGAACCACGACCGTCACCAGCCGCTTGGGGTAGAGCTTGCCTTTTTCGCCAAGGATGGCGGCGGCTTCCTCGTAGCCCTTTTCCGCGCCCTTGAGCACTTCGGGGTTCACGAATCCCTTGCCCCGGCCCTGGGCCTCGTGGGCAAAGAAGGCGTCGATGCCGACTTCGGTGAGGGCCTTTTTGGTGCGGTTCATCATGTTCATGCGAACCACGGCGATCACTTCCTTCATGCCGCCTCCTCCTCCTCAACGGGCTTGGCCTCGTTGATTCCCGAGGAAATCGTGTACACGTCCTCCACCGGGCTGATGAAAATCTTGCCGTCGCCGAACGCGCCCTTTTCGCCGGAGCGGGCAGCGGCCATGATCGTGTCTATGAGAAAGTCCTTTTCCTCTTCCTTGACCACGCACATGAGCATGGTCTTGGGGATCTCGTCATAGGTTACTTCGCCGATCTTGATGCCGCGCTGCTTGCCCCGGCCGGCGACCGAGTACTTGGTGACCGCGGGGAAGCCCGCGTCCATGAGAGCGGCCAAAACATCGTCGGATTTTTCAGGCCGTACAATGGCCCGGACCATGATCATCATTGTGTGTTCTCCTTGTGGTTACGGATGCGGATTAGGCCGCCAAAAGTCCGAAATCGAGCAGCAGTTGCTCCAGCTCTTCAATTTCCAGGGGGCTGGGGATGACGAACATCTCGTTTTCGTCAATGGCCTTGGCCAGGTTGCGGTAGTGGTCGGCCTGGGGTGCGTCGGGCTTCCACTCGATCACGGTCTGGCGGTTGATTTCCGCGCGCTGCACGTCGTTGTCCCGGGGCACGAAGTAGATCATCTGGGTGCCGATCTTCCTGGCCAGCTCCTCGATCATTTCGCGTTCGTTATCCACGTTGCGGGAGTTGCAGATCAGGCCGCCCAGGCGCACATTGCCGCTTTGGGCGTACTTCATGATGCCTTTGCAGATGTTGTTGGCCGCGTACATGGCCATCATTTCACCGGAACAGACAATGTAGATTTCCTCGGCCTTGCCGTCGCGGATGGGCATGGCGAAGCCCCCGCAAACAACGTCGCCCAGCACGTCGTAAAAGGCGTAGTCCAGGCCTTCGGACTCTTCATACGCGCCCAGGGACTCCAGCATGTTGATGGAGGTGATGATGCCCCGGCCCGCGCAGCCCACTCCGGGCTCGGGACCGCCGGATTCCACGCACCAGGTGCCGCCAAAGCCGCCCTTGCGGATGTCTTCCAGCTCAACGTCCTCGCCTTCCTCGCGCAGGGTGTCCAAAACCGACTTTTGGGCCAGACCGCCCAGGAGCAGGCGCGTGGAGTCGGCCTTGGGGTCGCAGCCCACGACCATGACCTTGCGGTCCATTTCCACCAGACCGGCCACTGTGTTTTGTGTTGTGGTTGACTTGCCGATGCCGCCCTTGCCGTAGATGGCTACTTTTCTCATGTCTCACTCCTCAGTGGTTTTTGCTTGGGATGGCTCGCCTTGGGGCAAGGGTTGTGCCAAACCAACTCAAGACAGCCCTAACCAACTAAAATGCCAGAGCTTTTCTTCAAGGAGAGGCAGTTCGAGAGCATGTGGAAACTCGGACAATCCACACAACCTACAGCAACAAAAGTGTAGGAGACTACACTTGTGTAGGTTGTATGCCTGCTTCAGAAGGAAAAGGATTGTCTGCTATTCCAGGCAACTGACCTGGTGCTGGTCTTGGCATCGGCTGTGCAATGTGTGGGAAACAGCAAGGAGAGAGTATGCTCATCGACACGACCCTGCGCGAAGGCGCGCAGCTCTTTGGCGTTTATATGAATGGCGAGGACCGCATCCGGATCATGCGCGGTCTCGAGCAGTTGGGCGTGCAGGAAATGGAATTGGGCTGGATCGGCCAGGAAGGGATCCAAGAACAGCTTGATTCGGCACGCTCCCTGAATCCGCGCGCCCACCTCAGCGTATGGAGCCCCTGCCGCATGCAGGACATCCGGACGGCAGCGGAGATGGGCGTGACCCGGCTCAACCTGGGCATGCCCGTGTCGGACGCCCACCTTTCCGAACGTCTCGGCCTGGGACGCGAACAGGCCCTGGAATTGGTCGAACTGAGCGTGGGCCTGGCCTTGCAGTTGGGTATTGAAGAAGTGTCCTTGGGCTTGGAGGACGTGTCCCGGGCGGACACATCCTTTGCCCTGCGCATGGCTGAGCTGGCAGTGCGCACCGGGGCCTGGCGCATCCGGCTGGCCGACACCGTGGGCGTGTTCACGCCCCTGGACATGGCGGACCTCGTGCGCGTGTTCCGTGACAAGGTCAAATGCTTTCTGGCTGTGCACTGCCACAACGATTTCGGCATGGCCACGGCCAACAGCTGCACCGGCCTGGAAGCCGGAGCCGACTACGCCGACGTCAGCCTGCTGGGCATGGGCGAGCGGGCCGGCATCGCGGCCACCGAGGAAGTGGCGGCCTGGCTCGCGGTGCAGGCCGGGGCCGACAGCTACGACTTGGAAGGTTTGCGGCCCTTGTGCGAACAGGCCGCTGAATTGGCCGACTTGCCCCTGTCCCGGATCAAGGCCGTGGCCGGCAAGGATATCTTTGCTTGTGAAACCGGACTGCACGTGCATGGAATCCACCGCAACACCGATTTGTTCGAGCCCTTTTCTCCTGAACTGGTCGGTGCGGAGCGGCGCGTGGGGTTGGGAGCGAAAAGCGGTCGTGCTGCCGTGCGCTCGGCCCTGCTGGAGGACATTCCGGATGACCGGCCCTGGGCCGAGGCCGTGATTACGGCCCTGACCAAGGCCGTGCGCCGCTGTTCTCTAGAATTGGGCCGACCCTTGTCCCACGGCGAATTCCACGATCTGGCCGCCGTTTGCAAGGGGTCGTCATGCTGAAACATGTCATGACCACCTTATTGCTGCTGACCTGCCTGGTGCCGACCGCAATAACGCCCTGTCCTGCCCTGGCGGAACAGGACGTAGTTAACGTTGCCTGCGCCGCCAACTTCACCGCGCCCATGCAGGAACTCGTGGCGTTATACTCCACCAGAAACAATGGAGAAATTGCCTGCACCTTTGGTTCGACAGGCATGCTCTTCGGCCAGATCACCAACGGCGCACCGTCCGACCTCTTTTTCGCGGCGGATACGCGGCGGCCCTCCCTGCTCTATGAGCAAGGCTTGGCTGAAGCGCCCATAACTTACGCCCGTGGCTCCGTGGTGCTCTGGTCGGCGGAAGACAAATATTTTGAGCTGGAGTCCTGGAAAGACGTGCTCCTGCATCCGGACTTCAGCGCCTTGGCTCTGGCTACCCCCGAAACTGCGCCTTACGGCGCGGCCGCCGAGGTTGCCCTCGTCCATCTCCCCGAGGGCAGCCTCGCCGGAGTCGAGGTGGTCCGCGGCACCAACGTGAGCCAGACCTTTCAGTTCGCCTGGTCCGGCGGCGTTGACGCGGCCTTTATCGCCGCGTCCCAGTCCCTGAGCAGGGAAGCTGATACTGGAAAAAGCTGGCCCGTGCCCGAGGCTGGAGAAGTGGTCCAGGATTGTTGCCTGCTCACTCCGGATGGAAACGCCGATGCGTCGGCCCGGGCCTTTCTGGATTTCGTGCTCCATGACCCCGCGGCCAGGGCCGTACTGGCAAAGTACGGGTATAAATAGCCATGGATTGGACCTCCCTCGCGGTCACGGGCAAACTGGCCCTGGTGGTGACGCCCCTGCTCGTGGCGCTGGCTCTGCCCTTGGCCTGGCTGCTCGCTTTCACCCGTTTCCCGGGCAAACCTTTTCTCGAGGCCTTGTGCAATCTGCCCCTGGTCTTGCCGCCCACGGTGCTCGGCTTTGGGCTGCTTCTGGCCATGTCGCCTCGCTCCAGCCTGGGCCAGGCCTGGAAAAGCCTGTTCGGATCCAACCTCGTGTTCAGCTTTTCCGGCCTGGTCCTGGCGTCCATGGTCTACAGCCTGCCGTTCGCCTTGCAGCCCCTGCGCGCGGCATTCGTCAAACTGGACAAATCCCTGCTGGAGTCGGCCTCGGTCATGGGGCTCTCGCGCTTGGCCACGTTTTTCAGGGTGGTCCTGCCCAATTCCTTGGCCGGGCTGACTGGAGCCGGTGTGCTGGTCTTTGCGCACACGGCCGGTGAGTTTGGCGTGGCGCTCATGGTGGGCGGGTCGGTTGACGGCAGCACCAAGGTGGCTTCCATCGCAATATTTGAACACGTGGAAACCCTGCGCTACGACGCAGCCCTGACCATGTCCCTGGTGTTGGCTGGGGCCAGCTACGCGGTCCTGCTGCTTATGGGCAGGATCAACAGGGCTTAGGAGGAAATATGGGCTTGTCCGTGGCGGTGACCAAAAAGATGGACCATGCGGTCCTGGACGTGGAATTTTGCTGCGGTTCGGGCGCGCTCTTGTGTTTGGTGGGGCCGTCCGGCGCGGGCAAAACCACCCTGGTCCGGACCATCGCGGGCCTAGAAAAGCCTGATATGGGCCGTGTGGCCCTCAATGGCCGGGCCTGGACCGACACCGCGCGCTCCCTGCATGTGCCCGTGCGCAAGCGGAGCCTGGGTTTCGTGTTCCAGGACTCCCCCCTGCTGCCCCACCTCAGCCTGGAAAAAAACGTGCTCTTTGGCGGCGCTGACCCGGACTTGACCGAGGAACTCTTGTTTCGTTTGGGCATTGCCCACCTCAAGCACAAGAAACCCCGCGCCTTGTCCGGAGGCGAGCGCCAGCGCGGCGCTTTGGCCCAAGCCCTGGCCAGGCGTCCCAGCGTGCTGCTCCTGGACGAACCCTTTTCTTCCCTGGACCTGCGTACCCGGCGCTCCTTGCAGGGGATTCTCATGGAGTACACGGAAGCCCTGGCCATGCCCGTGATCATGGTTACCCATGATCTGTATGAAGCCCGGGCCATGGGCGACAGGGTCTTGTGTTTGAATCAGGGCCGCATCGACGCCCATTGGATGGATGAGGTCCTGGCCGAGCCAGGTCCCGGTGCTCCAATGGCGGAAGAAGCTTACAGCATGGCCACGGCTTGCAGAATGGCCGAAGGCTTGAACGCCAACATCTGCGACACCTCCACGCAAGTGGAATAACCGCAATTGTCGCAAACCTCGG
>QZKZ01000285.1 GCA_004796465.1 Desulfovibrio sp. | reverse complement strand
CATCCTTTCCTGGCGGCTGCTCCTGTCGTTCGCCCTGCTCGGCCTGTTTCCCCTGATCATCAAGAAGGCCATGGAGTGGTATCGCAAGAGGCGCGGCGCGCCTGTCGAGGACCCATCCACCCCTGAAACCATTGTCGAGACGCCGGAGCAGGACTCATGAAACGTTCGCCCCTGCTGGTAAAGCTCGCGGCCCTGATCGCGGCTTTAATTCTCGTGGCCTTGGGCGCGCTGCACCTGTACTGGATATTCGGCGGCCAGTGGGGCCTTGTCGCGGCCACGCCCCTGGTGGACGGCCAGCCGGTCCTGGAAGTCTCGGCGCGGCCCGGTTTTTTTGGACTGGTCTTTCTCTGTTTCATGGGCGCGTACGTGCTGCTCTGCCGGGGCGGGCTCCTTGGCCAAGCCCTGTTGCCCGGCTTTTATTCCGGCGGGACCTGGGCGCTCATCGTACTCCTCATTGCCCGGGCCGTGGGCGATTTCCGCAGCGTGGGTCTGTTCGCGCCCAAGACAGATACCCCCTTTTCCTGGTATGAATCCCATCTCACGATTCCCCTGTGCCTGGGTTTGGCCGCGCTCTGCCTTATTGTGGCCGTGTTCAGCCCCAGGCGCGACCCCGAGTAATCACCCCAGCCCGGAGGTCCCATGGCGGCGTATGATTACGACTTGGCCATTATCGGCGGCGGCGCAGCGGGTCTCACCGTGGCTGCGGGCGCGGCGCAGCTCGGCGTCAAGACACTGCTCCTGGAGCAAGAGCCCGCCCTGGGCGGGGACTGCCTCCACTTCGGCTGCGTGCCCAGCAAAACGCTGATCAGTTCGGCCAAGGCCTTTCACCTCATGCGCTCGGGCGAGACGTACGGGCTGCCTTCCTGCGACCCAGGCCCTGTGGACTTTTCCCAAGTGGCGCGCCGCATCCGGGACGTGATCGCCACGATTCAAGTTCATGATTCAGTGGAACGCTTTTGTTCACTTGGCGCCAAGGTGGAATTCGGCCAGGCCGAGTTCGCGGACGAACACTCGCTCCGGATTGGCGGCACGACCGTGAGCGCCAAGCGCATCCTCATCGCCACGGGCTCCTCGCCCTCTGCCCCGCCCATTGAGGGCCTCGACACGGTGGACTACCTGACCAACAAGGAGATCTTTTCCCTGGAGGAGCTTCCCGCGTCCCTGACCGTGCTGGGCGGCGGGCCAATCGCCCTGGAAATGGCCCAGTCATTCGCCAGGCTGGGTTCGAAGGTGACCGTGTTGCAGCGCAGCGGCCAGGTCCTGTCCAACGAGGACAAGGACATGGCCGACGAAGTGCTGGCGGCCCTGCGCGAGGAAGGCGTCGAGGTTCTCTTGAATACAACCGTGCGCAAGGTCTCCCAGGAGAATGGGCGGAGTATTGTTGACGCCGAGGTTGGCGGCGAACCCAAGAGCGTGGCCTCGGACAAGCTGCTCGTGGCCTTGGGCCGTTCGCCCACCGTGGGCAGCCTCAAGCTGGAAAACGCAGGCGTGGAATACTCTTCCAAGGGCGTGGGAGTGGATGCCCGGCTGCGCACCAGCCAGAAGCATATTTATGCGGCGGGCGACGTGACCGGAGCGCACCAGTTCACCCACGCGGCAGGTTATGAAGGCGGGGTGGTGGTGGCCAACGCGGTCTTTCACCTGCCCAAAAAAACCAACTACGATTTCCTGCCTTGGTGCACGTACACCCAGCCCGAGCTGGCCTCCATCGGCATGAACGAAAAGCGGGCCCAGGCCGCAGGCATTGAGTACACGGTGTGGAGCGAATCCTTCAGCGGCAATGACCGGGCCTTGGCCGAATCCCAAGGCCAGGGCAAGATCAAACTGCTCGTGAACAAGAAGGGAAAGCCCCTTGGCGTGCAGATCGTGGGGCCTCAGGCAGGCGAGCTGATCAACGAATGGGTGGCCGTGCTGGGCGGCAGGGTCAAGCTCTCGGCCCTGGCCGGGGCCGTGCACCCCTACCCCACCCTGGGTGAGATCAACAAGCGGGTGGCAGGCTCGATCTTTTCGGGCAAACTGTTTTCCAGCAAGGTGCGCAAGGGGCTCAAACTCTTTTTTGGATTCAAGGGCCGGGCCTGCGGTGAGTAACCATTTCTTCACTTGACACACCGTGCCCTTTTCAGGGTATTTCCTGGACTGGCGCGAACACATCCGATCTTGCGCCCTTCACGCGCGTATGCTAGGCCATGGCTCTTTTTCAATAGCGGGCCGCCCCTCATAATGATCACGACCCCTTAAGCCTTTTTCCAGAGGACGGATATGTACGAACTCGGCAAGATAGACAAGCTCTCCTACATCCCCATCAAGTACGGCAAGATCATCGCGTTTTTGCTCATGCTGCTGTTTCTCACAGCCATCGTGGTGGGTGTGACCCGGTACTTCGAGGTGCGGCCCGAAGCCTTCCGCACTCCCGTGTACGAGGACTACCAGCCTTACCTCGGCATTACGGGTGAACGCGCGGCCCAGCAGGACTTCTCTGAAATCGACACGCGCATTGAGATCGAAGAGGACTACGACAACGTCATCAAGTCCATCTTGATGCTGGGCAACTTTGACTCCGAGTATTTCTTCACCATTGTGGACTGGATGATCCGGGTGCCGGACCACCGCCGCTCCCGCTTCATCTACGGATTGGAGGAGTTCCTCACGGACTACTCGGAATCCCTTGCCCAGGACACCACCCTGTCCCTGACCCCCGAGGAAAAGACCGAGCTGTTCACGCGCATGGCCACCACCTACAAGTCCATCTTCTACGATTTGCTGGACAAGGAAAGCCAGGGCCAGTCCGAAGCCACCCAGCGCCAGACCATTGCCCTGATTTTCATCGGCATTGCCCTGCTCCTGTTCATGGTGGCCCTGTCCATACCCGTGCTGCTCAAGATCGAGGAAAACAGCCGCTTGTTCCGCTGAGTATTTTTCCTGCCACCACAAAGGGCCGGTGCTTCCAACAAGCACCGGCCCTTTTTTTGTGCAGCGCACACCAGCTACTTCTTGCGTTTGGCCTGTTTGGGCTCCTTGGGCGGCAGGGACGCGGCAAACGTGTGGCTGCGCTCCAGCCAGGCCGCGAAGTCCACTTGGCCCGAACTGACCACGGACTCGGGCAGGGCCACGTATTCGCGCATGGGGCGGCCCTTGAGCGGGTCAAAGGGCGCGGCCTCGTCACACTCGGCCAGGAGCTGCTCCTTGTGTTGGGGTGAGAGGCGCAGCACCAGATTGTCCTCGTGGGCCGCGGCAAACATGTTGCCGCCCGTGAAGTACGCGGGGCAACCGAACATCTTGCGCAGGGTCGCGGGATACGGGGCCACGGCCTCGGCCAAGAAATCGATCAGGGCTTGGTCCACTTTTTTCCAGGCCATGTTTTCCCTCTGATCGAAGTTACTTGCGCAGGGCTTTGTACAATGAGGCCGGGGCGAACATGGAGGCGCCGTGCCAGGCCGCGTCCAGGATGTCCGAATCGCGCCAGCCCAGATCGCGCAGCTCGGCGATGTCGGCATCGGTCACTGCCTCGGGCGTTTTCACCACCTTGAGCACGAATTTCACCAGGGCCACTTGGGACTCCTCAAGCGGGGTCTTGTCAGGGTCGGCAGCCATGGCGTCGAGCTGTTCATCGCTCAGGCCGCCCATATTCTTGAGCAGACCCCGGTTGAACTCAATGCAAAAGCTGTAGCCGAACTCCCGGGCCACGAGAAAGCGGATGCAGGCCGTGAGCCCCATATCCATGCGGTCGTGGCCCATGTAGTACTTGATGGAGGAGGCGGTGATCTCGGCCAGGCCCGGGCTGGCGCTCATCATGATCATGGGTTCTGGCACCGGGACCTGGGGCGGAAAGGTCTGGTAGATCTCGGCGATTTTTCCTTCGGCATTGTCCGGCAAGGTATGGTCCAGTCTGAACATGGTGTTTCTCCCTCGGTTATTGTTGATTTCATGCGCCCGGTTTCCCTGCGGGCGTGAAACTCCCTTGTGCCGACCCGCTTGCCCGCGCCCTACTTGTGGGCGAGCAAGCGGGAAAATATGGTCTGTTTCAGCGTGATGAGCGGTTCCTCGGTGTTCACGAGCTTCATGAACATGAGTGCGCCCTGCCATGCCCAAATAATGAAGCGGGCCGTGGATTCCGAGTCGAGGTCCGGGCCGAGGTCGCCGCGCTCCCTGGCCTCGGCCAGCACTTGGGCCATGCCCCGGTTCAGCCCCTCCATGGCTTTGCCGAGTTTTTCCCGGAACGGGGGGCTCAGGTCGCTCATCTCCTGGATCAGGTTGCCCACGGGGCAGCCCAGGCAAAACCCCTTGTCCCGGTAGAACTCCCGGAACCAATCAATGAAGTTCCCGAGCCTCTCCAGGGGCGGCTTGTCGCGATCCATAAGCAGCGCGCCGGGGTTGGCCGCGAAAAAGGCGAGGTGGTGGTCGATGAGCTCCAGGCCGAATGCTTCCTTGTTCTTGAAGTAGAAATAAAACGAGCCCTTGGGCACGCCCGAAGCGTCGAGCACTTCCTTGAGCCCGGTGTTGTTGAAGCCCTTGGCGTGGACGATTGCCGCGCCCGCCTCCAGGATACGCTCGCGGGTGGTGGTTATGGGTTCGGAGGGACTGGCCGCCCCTTGGGAAGGTTGTTTTGGGGGTGTGGTGCTCATGGTGGGATTACTAGTAGACCGGTCGTCTAGTCACGTCAAGATGAAAAACCTCACAAACATTTCTCAATTCGCTTGCAGGATTTCCCGCATCTCGTTGAATTTGCATACATGGCGCATATTGCCTGGTTGGCATTTTTCATGTATGAGTAAATAACTATATTCGAAAAATATATTGATATACTTTTGCAAAGATGCCATAATCCTCCCACGCATGAAGCAAAGGATGATTGTTTTGTCGCCCGCTACTTCTGCCAGGCCTGAGTTTCTCATGCGTTTTTCCATTGACTACGGACTCCCGATTCCTGTATAGGGAAGCATGCATGACCGTGCGGCTTCCTGTAACCCGCCGGTCGATACGATCCGGCAAACCCGGAGAAACAGCATGGCCCCCTTGCCCAAAAACCTGTCCCTGGCCCCTACCGCGCCCACAGCAACCGAACCCAGCGACCGCGAACCATCGCAGCCGACCGAACATCTCTCTCGGGCGCTGGAAAACAGCCCGTACTTTTGCCTTGTGTCCCCTGGTCCTGATGGCCGCATCCGCGCCAAACTGGAAAGGATCGGCGAGCAGCGGATCGTGCACGAGTATGCCTACGACCAGGCAGGCCGCCTGGTCCAGGTCAAGCGTAACGGCCAAGTAACCGAGCACTACGCCTACGACGCCCGGGGCCGCCGCGCCTACGAGCAGTCCGCCCAACGCGGCCATGCCGGACGCCTGTACGTTTACTCGGACAACGACCAGCTCTTGCGCGCCGGAGACCAGCATTTAGAGTACGATTCCATGGGCCGCCTGCTCAAGCGCCACCAAGGCGACGACTTCACCTATTACCTGCACCAGGACCCCGGCTTTCTGGGTTCGGTCAAGCTGCCCGGCAACCGCTGGGTCGCATATAAGCTCGACGCCAAGGGCCGCCCCAGCGAGCGCCAGGAGGATCTTCAACGGGTCCAGGGCTACACTTACGACCGCTTTCAGCGGCTGAGCGTGGTGCATGAGCCGGGCCAGGAGCGCAATTGGTACTATTCCTACGCCAATGACAAGGCGCGGTTGCCCCAAGGCATGGAAGACGTTGAAGGCAACCACTATGTGTTCGGCTTTGACCATCTGGGGTCGCTCAGGGCTGTTGTGGATGGCTCGGGAAGGGTCGTGAAGGAAATCGACTACGACAGCTTCGGCAACATCCTGCGCGAGACCAACCCGGACATGCGCATCCCCTTTGGATTCGCAGGCGGCATGCACGACCGCGTCACCGGCCTGGTGAAGTTCCGGTTCCGCGACTACATGCCTGACGTGGGCCGGTTCACGGCCAAGGACCCCATTGGGTATCAGGGAGGGGATGAGGATTTGTATGGGTATTGTTTGGATGATCCGATTAATGGGATTGATCCGAGTGGGTTGCTCCTTGTTCACTCATCTGGTGAAGAAACCCCGATTTCGACCAAAGTTTTGACTGACGCTCTATCAAGGCAGAGAGGGGAAAGTGGTCTGTACTTCGATTCAGTATCCGAAGCAGTAAAGCACGCTATTAAAGATACTCTAGAAAACAAAGAGACTGCAGTCGAGTGGGGTGGACTTGTATATGAAACAGATGATGGACGTTTCACTTACAACATAAATCCAGGCATACCAGACTCCATCGAGTTTGAATTTGATGTGCCAGGAACCAAAGCGATTTGGCACACCCACAATGCACAATGTGATGATGGGTTTTCGAGAGCCTTTGATAGCCGTCTATCATCGGTTGACCGAGAGCTTTCCGAGAGTAGGCAACTTCCAATTTACCTCGGATCGTGTGATGAAAATATGATGTCATACACCCCTGACCCACAACAAGAGAACTCCGGAATTGTAAGCATATACAATCCCGAGTGGGGTCAATTTGTTCCTTATCCTCGAATGTCCAGCACTAGTCGTCCATACACCCATATTCCTGGCCTTGGTCCTATGTATTGGGAACTGGAAGACTATCGCCGTTGGCGAGATCAGAGAATGAAAGATGATGATTCTAGTTAGCATGAAACGAATTGTAGCATTTTTGGCATTATCAATCTTCATTGTAAATGCTTCCTGTACTACCCCACAATCTGCGGAAGATTTGCATTTTGGCCAGTACATTTCTTCTATTTCGCTCCTCGCCCACCCGGATCGCTACGACAAACAAGAGATTACAGTCAGAGGATACATTTCAGTTGATTACAATGAGCGCTTGGACATCAACAGGAGACACAACTTTCTCCAGATTTCAGAAAACTCTATCCTCCTCGATTTACAAAACCAAGTTCGTACGCCTTGGCAAAGGCTTCTCACCCACAATCACTACTGCACGGTTACAGGCATCTTTGTTTATGAAGGCCCAAGAGTTTATAGTGAGCATAGTGCAGATACACGGGGCCATTCTCCCGGAACTTTGTATGTCAGAAGAATGGAGTGTGATCCTGAATACACCATCAGCTACGCTGGAGAGTTGCAATGGAACGGTTTTTGGTGGTTGGCGTTGGAATTTCCAGTCTCGTTCTCTTGGTTGCCGTAGCATGCACCCAAACTCGCACCATCACCCAAGACGGCCTCCAGGTGGCGTCCCTCATTCAGCTCATTTCTGAACCCGAGCGTTGCGACGGAGTGGAGGTGCAAGTGCGGGGGTTCATTGACATTGAGCAACACGCCATTTTCCTCATGCCGGAAGATGCTGAACACGACATCACTAAGAATGCTCTTTGGCTCCATCTCACTGAAACATCTCAACATTTGCTGGAAGAACACTCCCAAAGCTTCTACGGAAAAGTGGAGGGCGTATTCGAGGCGGACAATCTCGGCCCAGGCAATGTGTACTCGGGGACACTCCGCGATATTACCAAAATCAATCGAATGTAAACTCCGCAACCAGGCGAGAAACGGAAGAGAAGCCGATCATGAGACATCTCCTCCTCAGCACCCTGCTCCTCTCCATGATTCCCACATTAGCCATGGCTCAGGAGGACAATTGTACCTACGTTTCCCTGCACAGGGTCTTTGCCTTTCCCGACTCGTTCAACGGCACGTGCATCACCTTCAAGGCCTATGCTTCTCATGAATATGAGGGGCCAACGCTTTGGTTAAACGAAGAATCAAGAGTAGAGTACATGGACAGCAACGGTATTTGGGTGAAAGGTGAAACTTTCGGGTGGGATTTGGATTTTTCTCAAGGATATACCGGATACTGTCTTGTTTCGGGCACACTGTTCGTCAATGAAGTCGTCAACCTGTACAGCCGCGGCCCGCGCCTTTCCAACGTCACCTTTTTGGAGTGCGAAAATGCAGACCTTTCGCCTTGGTAGCCTCTTCTCGTTGGTATCGAGCCTACTCATACTTGGGCTGTGCCTGTGTTGCCCGGGAACCGGCAGGTCGCAAATGTTCGGCCAAACCGAGCCCGACCCGTCCCTGATCCGCCTCATTGCCGCGCCCCAATCCATGCATGGCCGGGAGTTGCGGACCAAGGGCTTCATCGATGTGGAGCGAAGCGCCGTATTTGTCAGCCAAGTGGATGCCGAGCACTCCCTGACCAAGAACGGTATTTGGCTCGATGTCCCGGACTTCGCCGCCGTGCTGGAGGCAAACCCGCAGAAGTACCGGTACTGCTCGGTGGAGGGGGAATTCGACATGCACAACCTGGGGCCGGACAATGCTTATTCCGGGACACTAACGAATGTTACGCGCATCATGTGCACGGATGTTAATGACTACTACGAGCATTTTCTGGAGCAGGAAAAGTAGCTCCCTTTACCTCGAAACAACAGCACCATGAAAACCACGCTCCTCCTCATTCTCACACTGCTCGCATTTCTCTCCCCGGCCCTATCCGGCCCCTGCCTGGCCCAAGACGCTATCCCAATCCCCTACCTCACCATCAAACCAACCGAATACCACAACAAGCGTATCACTGTATCAGGCTACGTCTACCTGACGGTATTCGACCGCTGCATTTCCGCTTACGAACCCTCTGAGAGTAACTTTATCTTCAAGAATTCCGTTCAGCTGGATATCATGCTTGCCCAAATTTCGGACTACGCCATGGAAGAGGTTCATTTCAACTTCTGCACGGTTTCTGGTGTGTTCGACACAAGCATAAGAGGAAACAGCGGACAATACCCCGGCACTCTCCATGTTGAGTCAATACAATGCCAAGAAAGGGAACCTCCAGTCACCCCAAACTAAACCCCGGAGCACCTAGTCATGCTCAAGACACGCCACCTCTTTCTCTGTATAACTACCTGTGCTGTCTTATTGATAGCCCCTAGTCCTTCACTTTCATTCAATTGCGAAACACTGGAAGGTGCCTGGCAGCAGAGAATGGAAACATTGGAAAGTGAAAGTTATTGGCCATGCAATCGCTCACTTTATGTTACTGACTTTGAGCCAACATGCGCCATGGAAGAAAACAACGCCTTATACCATAGCTACATCAACCACCTCTTTTTCTCCTCAACGGCAGGAGAACAATGTGACGTTGACGATGAGGTCGTTATCATCTTCAACAATCTCAAGAATGCACTTGATGGCACAATCAGCGTTGAGGAATTCAGCGCCAATCTTCTTGAACACGATGGTATTGTTCGGGCTATTTGGGAAGTAAATCCGATTGTGGGACGCATTGATGAGTACCGCGACCACTGGGTGGAAAGCATCGGCGACATGCCTACATATCTTATCGGGTACATGCTCACTGAGTCGCTTTCACCAGAAAACCAGCACACGTTTCAACTCTGGTCGGATATGCTTGTAGACTCGGAGGGCGACAATGCAACAATGTTCTCCTCAGATTGGATACTTCTTCTTTTCAGGAACAGACCTGAACAGGTACTTCAGATGTTCGATCAACTCGAGACTCTTGAAGGGTATTTTGAAAACAGTTTTTGCTGGGGTATTCTTCCAGAAGAACGCGCCGTTCTCGTGGAAGTGTATTCGAAGTATCCAGACAATGAGACTGCCAAGCATATTCTTACACTTATGGACTGCGGGGAACAGACTCCATGAAAGACCAAATGGCATGCTGCACACTGCTTATCTCACTCT